>JAGVZY010000011.1 GCA_018302225.1 Candidatus Woesearchaeota archaeon | reverse complement strand
AACAAATTTATCTTCATATCTGCTTGTTTTATTTTTAATTTTGTTTGTTGGAGGATTTTTTGCATTTGGTGGCTTTAGTAATTCTTTTGATAAATTTGGAAATTTAGTTACTGGAAATACTGTTTCTTCAGTTAAAACAGGAACAACAACTTTACTAGGGAAAGACACTTATATCTCAAATGGTACGGGTGGTGGGGGAGAGCAACATTCTGAAAGAAATTTTGGTGGTGTTACTAGTTCGACGGTTGGATTAGGTTGCCCCGGGGGTGGTTGTATTGTCAAATATGGTTTATTTTATTTTAATCTTTCTACAATTTCTCCAGCCGTAATAGTTAGAGATAATGCAGATACAAATCTTTCTTTATATTGTGAATTAGATGGGACAACAGCAGAAGCAATTAATTTTACTATGCATCCAATTATTGGACATTGGGAAGAAGGGGGTGGAGTAGGCCCTGATGGAGAGCTTAATAGTGACATAATAAATGGAACTACTTGGATGGAAAGATATTTTGGGGATAATATAGATAATTTAACTGCAGAAAATGATCCTGCTGATTGGAATGTTAATGGAACTGGAATTGATGGAATATTAAATGATACTTTAGCTGTTTCAGATCATTTAGTGACTAGTTCACCTGTATGGTTTACATTTAATAGTTCAATATTGGCAAGTTATATCCAAGGATGGATAAATGGAAGTTATGAAAATAATGGTGTAATAATAGAGTTAACAGATACTTTAGATAGGGTTGATTCAGCTACAGATTTGTTTTGCGCTTTTACAACTATGGAAGGAACAGAAGCAAATTGGCCCATGATTAATATAGATTATGCATCATTTCCCAATTGGAATGAAACTTCACAAAATTCAACAAACATTCCGCAATATGGACAAATCTTAAATTTTAATATAACTGTTTTTGATGATATTAATTTGAGTAGTTTATGGCTTGCAACTAATGATACTGGTGAATGGATTAATCAAACACCTATAGATATTTCTAATACAATGAATGAGTCTAATTACGAATATACTCTAATTAATACAACTGGTGGAATGAGTATTGGGTGGGCATTTTATTTTAATGATAGTGAAGGTGATGAAAATGTTACAGATATACAAAATTTGAATATTAATGAAGATAGTGATTTAGATAATGTTTTAGAAAATATAGACCGTTGTTTAAATACTCCATCTGATTGGAAATCAAATATTACTGCAGAAGGATGTGCACAAGGCCCAGGTTCTAATGATACTTATATGCATTCTTTAAATGAAACAGAAGATAAAGATGTAGAAATAGCAAGTGATTCAACAGGTGTAGGAAATTCAGTTAAAAATTATGGTGAAAATGCTCTAATTACTGCTGCAGATGATAGAAATGGTTTGTTTGAATTTAATCTGTCTTTTTTACCTATTAATGCAAATCTTACTTATGCGAACTTTACTTTATATAATCAAGCTACAAATGCACAAAATGTTATTGTTTATATTCTTGGGGCTTCTTGGTTAGAAGGAACAGGAGATGCAAATACAAATATTAATGAAATAAATGGAACAACTTGGGTTGAAAGATATTTTAGTGATAATATTGATAATCTTACTGCTGAGAATGATGATTCAGATTGGTTTGTAAATGGAAGTGATGCAAATCTTACAATTTCATTAGAATTCCCAAGTGCAATTTTAGGAACTAATTTTTTCACATTAGACATAACACATTTAGTACAAGGATTTGTTAATGAAAGTTATCCTAATTATGGTTTGATGATTAATGCTACAAATGGTGCAGCAATATTTGTGTCTGGTGAAAATACTAATCCCTCTACAGATGGAAATTCAACAACTTGGCCAAATATTACTATTGAATATACTATTCCTGGTATTTCTGCTGATATTACCGCGCCAGTACTTTCCGTAATTGCAAATTCATCAATAACTTCAAGTGGTGCAACAATAACTTGGACTACAGATGAAGATTCAAATTCAACAGTTTATTATGGAACTACGGTAAATACAGAAACTGAAACTGGAAGTGCTACTTTAGAAACATCACATAGTGTTGCATTATCTAGTTTGAGTGCAAGTACAGTTTATTATTATAATGTTTCAAGTTGTGATTCAAGTGCAAATTGTAATATTTCTGAACAAGAGAATTTTACAACTTCTGCAGCAGCCAGTCAAGATAATCCATCTAGTGGTGGAAGTTCTGGTGGTGGAGGCGGTGGAAGTTCAACACCTGCAGCTACAACTACAACAACAGTGGCTACATCCGAGATAGTAAAACAAACATTACCTAAATTAGAATTAATAGAAACCGAACAAGGACAAATTTTAGATTATGAAGGTGGAAGACAGATAATCAAATTAAGTAATTCAGTTGATCATATCTTTGTAATTGATAAAGTTTCTGATGAAGAGGCTTCGTTTACTTTGTATTCAGAACCAATTAGTTTTACTTTGAAGAATGAAGAATCAAAAGAAATAGATATTAATAGTGATAAAATTGCAGATGTTAAATTTTTATTAGTTGAAATACTTAGTGGGGGTAAAGTAAATGTTCAAATTACTAAACTTTCAGGTGCAGTAAAATTAGCTGCTGAAGAAGAGGGAAGAGCATTTTCTGAATCTGAAGAAGTTCAACGACATATTGAAACACCGAGAAAGAAAGTTGATTATCTATATATTGTTATGCTAGGTGGTGCAATTGTTTTGGGTTTTTATATTTTAGTTATTGCAGTTAGATTATTAAAAAAGAAAAAGAAAGGCACTAAATCTGTGCAACTTAAAGATAAGAAAACAGAAGAAGAAGAAAAGAAAAATCAAGAAGAAGAAAAGAAAAATTTAGAAATTCAGAAGAAAAAAGAAGAAACAAAAGCCAAGTTAGAATTATTCTTTATAAAAAATAAAGAAAGAAAACAATTGGATAGTATAAAAGAAAGTATAAAACAAAATTTAGATAGAGGATTTTTGTTAGAAGATATTAAAAAACAATTGGTTGATGCAGGATATAGCGAGAGTTATATTAATCAAGCAGTAAAAGAATTGACTGAAGAAGCGGTTTCGAAATTATAATTTTTATAGCAATATTTATAAATTCTTACATTTTATTTATAAATTATGAAAAAGAGAGGTGTAAGTTCTAAGTTAAAAATAGAAAAGAGTGTAGCTCATTCAAGGCATTTGTCAAGAATTAGAATTTTGGTTTTAATTTTGGTTTTAATAATACTCCTCTTTTTAGTTTTGACTTATGTAGGAAGGTAGTTAAAATGAATAGATTACATAATAAAGAATTTATAGAAAAGGATATTGGCTTGAAGTTAACTGTAGTTATGCTAATTGCTTTGTTTGTTTTGGCAGGAATAGATTTTATTGTTAAATCTGCTGAAAGTGGAGTAAATGGAGCTTTTGTTGTTAAAGAGAAAGTAAATCCTGCAGAAAAAAAAGTTTATTCAGATAAAGTTAATTCAGATCATAACTTAGATTATTTATCCTTTGAAATAGAAGTTGTTGATTCTTAATTTGTAATATTAATTATTATAGAAAAGTTTAAATATATCCTTATTTATCAGTAGAATATGAAAAAGAGGGTAAAATCTAGTTCATCTAAATCAAGTTCTAAAGTTGAGCAGTTAAATAAATTTCATAAAACAAATATTAAATATGGTTTTATTTTAATTATTGTGGTTCTTTTGTGTATTTTAGGTACAACAATTGTTTTAGTTGGTTTAGAAGAAAGAGGATATTTTGATAAAAAATTAGATTTTATTGAAAATCCTGAATCTGCAAAAGTAAGTTTATATGTTGTAGAACCTACCAATAAATTAAATGAGCAATCTGATAAGGGTGTTGAAGATGGAGCATAAAGATTGGATAACTTTAATTGTTTTAGTAGGTATTATTTCTATATTTGCGACTATATTCACTTTTTTTGGTTTTCAATCTGGTTTAGATAAAATAACTGGGCATGCTACTGGTGTAACTAATGTTACTGTTTATACAACAACTTCATTAACTATGATTTTAGATAATGTTTATCTTGGAAATTTAACTATTGGAGATACAAATGGTAGTGATACTAATCAACAAGGAGATGGTTTTCAGATACAAAATGATGGTAATGTTTTGTTAAATATTTCAATGTCTGCGACTAGTTTATTTACTGCAACACCGAATCCTACTTCAAATTATATATTTATTGTATCTGATGCAGGTGAAGGGGGAATAAATACAACTACTTGGGGGGAGGAAACAATAAACACTACTTATACTAATATGCCTTCAGCAGAAACGTTGATAATTACTTATTTAAATGAGACAGATGCTAGTGATTTGGCAGAAATTGATGTGAATATAACTATTCCTACTTCAGAAACTGCGGGTTTGAAAACTTCAACTGTTACATTTACTGCTGTCGATGCTGTATCAGCTTAATTTTAAGAGATTTGGATTTAAAATGAAATTTAAAAATTATTTCGGATTCTTGTTTTTTTTGGTTTTATTTAGTTTAATTTTAACATTTAATGTTTCTGCTTTAGGAATTACGCCTAGTAAAGAGGTTATTATTTTTAGTTCTGGTTTGGAAGGAACTTATAGTTATATGGTTCAAAATACGGGTAAAAATAAGGTTGCAGTAGATCTTTATATAAGAGGAGACTTAAAAGATTATTTTGAATTAAGTGAAAAAAGTTTAATTTTAAATTCTGGTGAGAAAAAGACTTTTTCTATGAAAATGAAACTTCCTCAAACTATTGAAAAACCGGGTTTACATCAACAAAGAATAGGCGCTTTAGAATCTATGTCTAATATGGATGTTGAAGGTGGAGTCGGAGTTGGTTCTAGAGTGGGTGTAGAGAGTATTTTTGATGTTAGGGTGCCTTTCCCTGGAAAATATGCCGAATTAAAAATTAAAACAGTAGATGTTGCTTTGGGAGAACCAGTTAAGTTTTATGTTACAGCTCTTAATTACGGTTTAGACAAATTAAATGAAGTAACTATAAAAATAAATATTTATAATTCTGAAAATAAAAAAGTTCAAGAGTTGACTTCTGAAAAATTTAGTTTAGAACAAAGTGGAAGTAAGGAAGTTTTATTACAATTAGATACTAAAGATATTAATGCAGGTATTTATACTGCAAAAGTTGCTGTTGAATATGATGGTGGTGGAAAAGTAGAGGATAGTATAGGATTTAAAGTTGGTGAATTAGTTGCTAAAGTAAAAAAAGTAAATTATGAAAAAATTACTAAAGATTCTGTTGCTAAATTAAATATAGAACTCGAAAGTCAATGGAATTCAAAAATTGAGAATGCTTATTTACAATTAGATGTATATTCTGGTTCTGGGGAAAAAATTGGAACACAAAAAAGTGAATCTTTTATATTAAATCCATGGACTACAACTACAATAAATATGCTTTGGGATACTTCAGGTGTCGCTCCTGGGACTTATGATGCAAAGTTAATCTTAAATTATGCTGGAAAGGCTTCAGAATATCCTTTTAAGATTAAAATAGGTTCTGGAAGCACAATTATATGGATAATTGCTGGTTTAGCAGTAGCTGTATTGTTATATTTTATATTAAGAAAGAAAAAAGAACGATGAAACCTAAGTTTACTCATTTGTTTAAGCTGAATAAAATAAATTTATTTTTATTAATTATTTTAATTTTTCTTCTTGTTTGTTTAATATTTAATTTATTTATAGTTCAAGATATAATCGTTTTATCTTATTCTGCACGAGCAGATGATACCTTGGGTTTCAATTTAACTAATTTAGACTTGAATTTTGGTAGAGTTTATCCTGGCGGAATTGCGATAAAAACTATAGTTCTTGATTCCAAGGAAAAAAGTTATGTAAAAATAATTTCAAGTGGTTTAGGAAGTGAGAATTTAGTTTATTCTAATAACAATTTTGTGTTCCAAGGAGAAAGAGAAGTCAATATAACTTATGTAATGCCTCCTAATACTAAAATTGGCGAAGATTATAATGGAAATGTAAAATTCGTCTTTTTTAGAACTTTGTTTTAATAGTAAATGATAAGAACATAAACTTTTTAAATAAGACTAATTTAGGTTAATTATGTCTAATTTAAAAGACTTAGAAAGGAAGGGACAAATAAAAGATTATAATGCTATTGAATTAGAATCAAATGTATTAGATTTTTGGGGTAAATCCAAAATATACGAAAATCTAAAGGTTAGAAATCAGAAAGGCAAAAAATTCTTTTTTATACAGGGTCCGCCTTATACCTCTGGAAGATTACATTGTGGGCATGCGTGGAATAATTCTTTGAAAGATATGATTTTAAGATATAAGCGAATGAATAAGTTCAATGTTTTTGATAGGGCTGCTTATGATATGCATGGTTTGCCAACTGAAAGAAAAGTAATGGAACTTTATAAATTAAATTGGAAAGAAGATATTGAGAAATTTGGTGTTGAGAAATTTACTAAGGAATGTTTAAAATGGAGTGTTGAGAAAGCAGAGTTGATGAGTAATGATTTATGGAAGTTAGGTATTTGGATGGATTTTAAAAATCCTGCATATCCTATTTCTAATGAATATATTAATGGTGAATGGTTTTTAATAAAAAAGGCATATGCATCTAAAAGATTGTATGAAGGTTTAAGAACATTAAGTTGGTGTCCTGTTTGTCAGACTGCACTTGCAAAACATGAGTGTGATTATAAACTTGTAAGTGAACCTTCTGTATTTGTTAAATTTCCTGTTAAAGGCAAAGAAAATGAATTTTTAATTGTTTGGACAACTACTCCATGGACAATTGCTTATAATTTGGCTATTATGGTTAATCCTGAATTAGAATATATAGAAGCACAAGTTAATGATGAAATTTGGATAGTTGCAAAAGGATTGGCTGCACCTATAATTCAAGCTGTTGCTGATAAAAGTTTTAAAATAATTGAAGAGTTTAAAGGTGAAGAGTTAAATGGTTTAGAATATGCGCATCCTTGGCAAGATAAAATAAAAGAATTTAAAATTTTAAAAGAAAAACATTCAAGAGTTCATACAGTTATTTTATCAGAAGAATATGTTGATTTGAGTGCAGGTTCTGGTTTAGTACATTGTGCACCCGGTTGTGGTCCTGAAGATTATGAAGTTGGATATAAAAATGATATTCCTCCATTTAATAATTTGTTAGAAAATGGTTTGTTTCCAAAAGAGATGGGTGTGTTTGCTGGATTAAGAGCTAAAAAAGATGATTCTAAGTTTATAGAAGAGATGAAAAAAGATGGAATGTTAATTGCAATTACAAAAATAGAGCATGATTATCCACATTGTGAAAGATGTAGAAGCCCTGTTGTGTTTAGAGCTACAAAGCAGTGGTTTTTCAAAGTTGAAGATTTAAAATATAGAATGGTTAAAGCTAATGAATCTGTTGAATGGGTTCCTGATTCTGGAAAAAATGCTTTTAAATCTTGGTTAAATAATTTAAGAGATAATTCAATTACAAAACAAAGATATTGGGGTGCACCTGTTCCAATTTGGAAATGTTCTAAATGTAATTATTATGAAGTTATTGGTGGAGTAAAAGAATTAGAAAAAAGAGCAGGAAAGCTTCCTGAAAATTTACATAAACCTTGGATAGATCAAATTGAATTTGATTGTCCTAAGTGTAAATCTATGATGAAAAGAGTTCTAGATGTTTTGGATGTTTGGATTGATGCAGGAACTTTATCTTGGAATATTTTAGATTATCCTGGTAAAAAGAAATTGTTTGACGAATTGTACCCTGCTGATTTTATTTTAGAAGCTAAAGAACAGATAAGAGGATGGTTTAATCTATTGACTGTTAGTTCGTTTATAGCTTTTAATAAACCTAGTTTTAAGGCTTGTTATATGCATGGAATGCTTACTGATGTTGATGGTGTAAAGATGTCTAAATCTCTTGGAAATGTAATTTCACCTTATGAGATTGTGGATAAGTATGGTGCTGATGTTTTGAGATATTATATGTGCCAAACAACAGCTGGAGAAGATATTAAATTTAGTTGGGAAGAAGTTAAATTAAAACACAGAAATTTAATTGTATTATGGAATTTACACAAATTCTTAATTGATTATTCAAGATCTTCGGGTGTAAAATTAAAGTCTTATAAGATTATAAAGAAAAATCTAACTGAAGTTGAAAAATATATTTTATCTAGAAAAGAATCTACTGTGAAGAAAGTGACTGAGCTATATGAAAATTATAAATTGGATGAGACTATAGCACCTATTGAAGAGTTATTTTTAGAATTGTCTAGAACATATATACAATTAATTAGGGAAAAGAGTGTATTTGGGAGTGATGAAGAGAAAGAAGTTGTTTTATATACTTTATTTGAAGTTTTGTTAAAAGTAATAACTTTATTTTCAACAATATGTCCTTTTATTACAGAAGCAATTTATTTAAATTTGAAACAAGAATTTAAATTAAAAGAAGAAAGTATACATTATTTACATTGGCCAAAAACTGATGCAACTCAAATAAATCAAAAACTTGAAGAACAGTTCGACGAATTGAAAAGAATTATACAATCTGTGTTGTTTGCAAGAGAAAAGGCTCAATTGGGGGTTAGATGGTCGATTTTAGAGGTTTTAGTTATTAGTTCTGAATCTAAGGTTAGAACTGCAGTTGATGGATTAAAAGAGCTATTAAAAGTTCAAACTAATGTTAAGAGAATTATAATTAGAGATAAATTTGATAGAGTTGAAGAAGAAGCTAAAATTAACGCAAGTGTGATTGGAAAAACTTTTGGAAGCGATAGTAAATTTATAATTGCAGAATTAAATAGTTATAATAAAGATAAAATCTTGGATTGCGCTAGACATGCTATTAAGTACGAGACTTTTAAATTAAAATTAAATAAAAAAGATTATTTGTTAAATAAAGAGTCTTTTATTTTTGAGAAAAAAGTTCCAGAAGAATATATTGAAAATGAGTTTAAAAATGGTTTTATTTATTTAAATAAAACAAGAAATGAAGAGCTAGATGCAGAAGGCTATTCAAGAGAGATTGCAAGAAAAGTTCAGTCTATGAGAAAGGATAAAGGTTTGATAAAGACAGATCGAATTGAACTTGAAATTAAACTAAGTCCTAAACTCAAGAAGATGATTAGTGATAGAAAAGATAATCTTAAAATGATTAAAGAAAAAGTTGGAGCTAAAGAGTTGTTAATAGTTGAGAATATAGGAATTAAATCTTCTAAAAAGTATAGTTATTCTGAAAGTGATAAAGTTAAATCAGAAAGTATAGAGATTTTATTTAATAAGATTTGAAAGCCTTATTGTTTTTTTATTTAATTGATTTTTAGCCTACCGAAGGTGGCTGGTGTTGATAAGAGTTCACCTTATATGGAAAACTATATAAAACCGGTTTATCTTTTAGGGATTATGGATTTAAGTAAGACAAAATTAACGCTTTTAGTGGCTTTATTTTCAGTTATAGCTACATTTACTATTTTTATGAATGCTCATTATTTAGGTTTAACAGGGCAGGCTACTGGTGTAACTAATGTTACCGTGTATACTACCTCTGCAATTTCAACGGTGTTAGATAACGTTTATTTAGGAAATTTAACTATTGGAGATTCAAATTCTACACAAAATGGAACTATTAATGATGGGTTTCAAGTTCAAAATGATGGTAATGTTCCATTAAACATTTCAATGTCTGCGACTAATCTGTTTAGTTCAGCTGCAAATCCCTCTAGTTATTATTTATTTTTAGTTTCAGATGCAGGTAATGGCACAAATAATGAATCTGTTTGGATAGAGTCAGGAACGATTTTAGTTTGGACAAATGTGCCTGCTACAAACACTCAAATAATTGAAGCATTAAATGATAGTGAAGGTTGGGATATTGTAGAAGTTGATATAAATATAACTGTTCCTGTTTCAGAAACTGCAGGTTTGAAAGAATCAACGGTTACATTTACAGGGTCAAGTTGGGCTTGATATTAATTTATAATTAATTAGGAGTATAAAATGGAATTAAAGAGGTGGTTGATTTTAGGTTTTGTAGTATTATGGTTTTCTGTTTATGCTACTTGGAATTATCTTGATTCTCAAAATAGTAATCTAAACGAATTAGATAGAGTATCTGCTTTTAATTCTGGAAGAGTAAGTTTTTATGTATATACTGTTTGTGGGGATTCTATATGTAGCCCTGATGAGTGTAATAGTTTATGTTTATTAGATTGTAGTTTAAGTAATTGTTGTGGTGATGGTACTTGTCAAGCAGGAATGGAGGAAAATGAAACTTCTTGTGTTGCAGACTGTTATGTTGCACCCATACCTAGTCCGAGTGGTGGAACTGGTGGTGGGGGCGGAGGAGGAATAAAAACAATTTATGATTTTTCTATAAATCCATATATTATACAATTTGAATTAGTTCAAAGTGGTTTGGAAACAAAAATAGTTCTTGTCAAAAACTTAGGAAATATGGCTTTAAATATCAATTTAGATGATGCGGAATTTTCTAGATTTTTGTTATTAAGTGAAAAGCAGTTTTACTTACAACCTGGACAAGAAAAAGTTATTACTTTAGATTTTGCGTCTAGAGAATATGAAATTCCAGATTTGTATATGGGCAAAATTTATTTTAATGCAAATGGAGTTTCTAAAACTTTAAGAGTTATTTTAGAATTAAAATCTAAAAAAGCATTATTTGATTTAAATTTAAATTTAGATGAAAAATATAGGTATTTGTTTGCAGGAAATCCTATATTGGGGAATATAATTATAAAAAATCTCGGAAGTTTAAAACCTGTTGATATTAATTTAGAATACGCAATAAAAGATTTTGATGGCGATATTTACGAAAAACATGAAGAGACTTTAGCAGTTAATAATGAATTGATTATTAGAAGAGAATTAAGTACATTTTCTTTAAAGCCAGGAGATTATGTTTATTACACTAAAATAACTTACTTAGACTCGTCAGGTGAAGAACAAAAAGCAGTCTCAAGCCAATTGTTTACCATTTTA
This sequence comes from Candidatus Woesearchaeota archaeon, assembly GCA_018302225.1. NCBI lineage: Archaea > Nanobdellati > Candidatus Woesearchaeota > Candidatus Woesearchaeota archaeon. The sequence continues at coordinate 68,030 of JAGVZY010000011.1, read as the reverse complement.
GACAAAAAAGCACAAATTCCTGGAGTAGTATGTGGAGATAAAAAATGTAGTTACACAGAATGGTATTCTTGTCCTGCTGATTGCGGAAAAGTAAAGTTAAATATAGCGGCCTTATTATTTTTAGTTATTATTTTTACTGGAATAGATCATCTATTGTATAAAAAATTATATCGAAAAAAATCTAACTTAATTTTAATTATATTAATTCTAGAGATTTTGTTATTTGTTGCATTTGCATATCTTGCTTTATATAATAATTTATATGGTTTTGTGGGCTTGTTAATAATAATGAGTATTTTACAGATGGGAATTCAAAGAAAATTGTTTGAATCTGTTTTAAATTTGCATTCTAAACTTTTAAGAAGACTAAGATTTAGTAATCAAAATAATCGAAGAAGTAAAAGAACGGTAAGAATAACCAAAAGATGATTTAATAACTCTTTTTTACTTTTAAACTCTTAGGCTTACAACTTTAGACATTCCATTTTCAACCATTGAAACACCATAAATTTGTGTTGCTTCTGCAATCATCGCATCATTGTGCGAGATGATAATATACTGTGCTTTTTCAGAGTATTTTTTTACAAGTTTTGCAAGTTTTTCAGAGTTTCTTTTGTCTAATGCTGCGTCTACTTCATCAAATATATAGAATGAACAAGGTTCGTGTTCTTGTATTGAGAAGATAAATGCTAAAGCAGTTAAAGTTTTTTCTCCACCAGATAAGGATTTTATATCTAAGAATTTGTTTGAAGTAATTCTTACTTTTATGAATATTCCGCCTTCAAGAGGTTTTTCTTTATTTTCTAACTCCAAGTGTGCTATTCCTTTTGTTGTTAATTGCGAGAATATATTTTCAAAGTTTTTAGAAATTCCATGGAAGGTTTTCATAAATAAACTGGTTTTATTAGACTCTATTTCTTCCATCATAATCATTACATCTTCTTTTTCAGTCTTTAATTTTCCTACTTTTGAAACAACTTTGTTATATTCTTGTTCTATTTCATCATAAATTTCTAAAGCTCTCATATTTATATTCCCCAAATCTTTAAGCATTTTTTCAAATTTGTAGATTTCGTCTTTTAGGTCATTAAATTCTATACCCTTTCTTAATTGTGTTTCCTTGTATGATTCAAACTCTTTATATAAGCCTTCAAGTTCTGCAGTGACTTTTGCTTTATCTAATGAAATTCCATTTATTCTTGTTTCTACTTCTCTTATTTTATTTTGGAGATTGTTGATATTAATCTCTTGTTTTTGTATCTTTTCAGATAGATTATTTCTCAAAACAAATAATTTCTTGAAGTTGCTTCTAAAGCTTTTTTCAGCATTTTCTTTATCCTTTAATGATGAGCTTTGTTCTTTTAATCCTTTTTCGATAGTTTCCATTTCTAGTTTAAAGTCTTGTATTTCTTTATCATGTTGTTTGAGAATCTTTTCAATATTTATTAATTCTGGCTCTAGGATGGTTTTAATTTGAGAATCAAAGTTTTTCGCTTCAGCTGTATATTGTATTATATTTTCCCTTAGGGTTTTTCTTTCTTCTTCTAGGGAATTTAGATTGCTGACTACCTCGGGTTTTGTGGATTTTAATCTTAGATTTTCTTTTTCTTCTTTCTTTTTAATAACAATTTCTTTTATTTTTTGTATATTTTCTAATATTTTCTTAATTTCTTCATTAATATTATTTATTTCATTTTCATTTTGAGAAGTTTCTTTTATTAAATTTTCAATATCCTTTTCATTTCCGAGCATTTTTTCTATTTTTAATATTTTAGTTTCAAGTTCTATTTTTTCGGTTCTGAGTTTTTGAAGTGTTGTTTCAACTTCATTTCTTCTTCTTTGAAGTGTGGAAATTGAATTATTTAATGTGTTTATTTCGGTATCATATTCTGCAATTTTTGAGTCTGTTTCTTTTTCATTAAATTCAGCATAAGAGCCTTTTCTTCTAAATCCCCCAGTCATTACTCCACTTTGTTCTATTAAATCTCCGTCAAGAGTAACCATTCTTAAGTCTCCGATACCTATTTTCCTTGCAGAATTAACATCTTTAACCACTATTGTATTTGAAAAAATATATTCAAATGCTTTTTTAAATCTTGGTTCAAATTGCACTTTGTGTATTGCCAGCCCTAATCCTTGAGAAGATAATTTTGAATTTATTTGCGGTGATTTTATTTTATTTAAAGGTATAAAACTTGCAGTTCCCAATTTATTTTGTTTTAAATATTCTATACATTTTGAAGCAACAGCATCATCTTCAACAATAATAGAATTCATTTTTGGACCTGCTGCAATGCTTAATGCTTTTGAAAAATCTTTGTCAACTTTTCCAAGTTCAGAAACTAAGCCATAAATTCCATTAATGCTATGTTTTAAATTATTTATTTTTGTTAGAACCATATTTGAAGAAATTTGTTGTTTGAATGAAGCTTGTTGTGAATTTAATTGAGCATGTTTTTCTTGTAATGAAAATATTTTTGTTCTACAGCCAGACATTTGGGTCGCAATATAACTATCTTCATCTATTAGTTTGTTTAATTCTCTTGTTTTAATTTCAAAGTCTTTTCTTAGATCTTTTAACGATTTAATAGCTTCTTTATCTGATCCAAGCTCATTTATTTTCTTTTTAAAATCCTCTATTTTAAGTTCTAAAATGGCTTTTTTGCTTTCTAACTCTTGTTTTTTGGTTTGGATGTTTAGAATATCATTTTGTAGAGAATCTATTTCTTTGTCTATTTTTCCAATTTCTGTCTCCAGATTATTTGAAAAACCATGTTTTTTCTTAAAATTTTCTATTTCTTGAATAGTCTTTTTTTCTCCTTCTTTAAGCGATTCTACTGAATCAAGAAGTTTCTTTTTTTCTTGGTTTAAGAAATTTATTTTTTGTTTGGTTTCTTCTATATTTTTAAGAAGTTGCTTTTTTCTTTGTTCTATTCTTTTTATTTCATTATCTAAAGATTCAGAACGAGTAGTCATAGAAGCAGTTTTGGTTTTTATTTCTTCTATATCTTTTTGTATTTGTATTTGCTCTTTTTCACCTTTTTCTTCAATTGAAATATTTATCTGTTTTAATTCTTCTTTATTTTTTTGGAGTTCTTCATTAGCAGAATTTATTTTTGAGTTTACATCTTCAATATGTTTATTTTGTTCTTCTATTCTTTTTTTATGCTCTTGTTTTTTGTCTTCTTTTGAGCTTATTTGAATGTGCAAATAAGTTGCTTTGTTTCTTTTTATATTTTTTTCAAGTTCTTTATATTTTAATGCCTGGTCTCTGTCTTTTTTAAGCTCTTTTAAGTAGGTCTCACGCTCTGTAAGAATAATTTCGGCTTCTGATAGTTTCGCATCAACTTTTTGCAATTCTGAAATTGCTTTTTCTTTTTTTTCTTCATAAACTGAAATGCCTGCAATTTCTTCGATAACTTTTCTTCTTTCTTCTGCGGCCATTTCTGCCATGTGAACTATATCTCCTTGAAGCACAATATTGTGTCCATCAGGATTTATTTTTGCGTGTGCAAGAAGATCAAGAACTTGCTGTCTTGTAACTATATCCTCATTTATCATATATCTACTTTGACCATTTTCTTTTACTATTCTTGTTATTTTTACTTCATCTGAATTTACTGGAAAGACTTTTGAAGAGTTATCAAATGTGATAGCAACTTCTGCATATTTTGCAGGTTGTCCTTCTTTTCCACCATTATAAATCATATTTGCAGATTTTTCTGCACGCATGGATTTTGCAGATAGTCTTCCAAGGACAAAGCATAAACCATCTATAATATTACTTTTTCCTGATCCATTTGGTCCAATAACCGAATTAAAATCATTATTAAATAGAATTTCTATAGGTTTTGCAAAAGATTTGAAACCTTTAAATTTTATACTTTTAATTACAGTCACAATTCATACCTCTCTTTGTTTAAGCTTCTTTTTTTAGATTTATGCATAAATTACAATTTAAATTCGTAGAAGGGCATATTTAAATCTTTTGGCTTTATTTTGTAGTTTAAATGCCCCAATAAGCTTATCTTTAGAATTCACCAAGTCTTTTTTGGTTTTTAGCATCACTTGCTGTTTTAAATGATGCCCAACCTTGTCTAAAGATTTCTTTGTGTTTTTTATAGTGCTTTTCTAAGAATGATTTTGTTTTAGAATCAGTCATATAACCTGAGCCAAAGTCCCCATATAGTTCTTTTAATTCATCTATAATTCTGTCTCTTGTTACTTTTGCAAGTATAGAAGCTGCACCAACATGAACATAACTTAAATCTGCTTTGTGCTCTACTTTTAAATTCATTTTTGGATTTTCTAATTTTTCCCTTAAGTATAAAGTGTATGCTTCTATATTATTACTTGGACAGTCTATATGTGCTGTATCTGGATTTAATAAATTTAAAATTTCTGTTGATTTTATTGCTTCTAACCAATTCAGATTTAATTCTTCTGATGCTAGAGCTGCATCAATTTCTGCTGGTTGAATTACTATAATTTTATAATCTTTTACTATTTTTATGACTTCATCAAAGAGCTGAATTCTTTTTTTTGGTGTGAGAAGCTTAGAATCTTTTACTCCAATGGACTTTAATTTAGATAAATCAGATTCTTCTACTAATACTCCTGCCATAACCATGGGACCGATTACAGGACCACGACCCGCCCAATCAATCCCACATAAGAGTGTCATAATAAGAATTTATTATTTTAAGTATATAAGTTTATTTATTCACTATTTTTTAATTTACTTTTAAATTTGTATAGACTGTTTAAAATAAGAAGTAAAAGGGTTATAGGAAGTATAATTATTGCTAATTTTGAAGGAGTTTTACTTTTAATAGTTGTATCTGCAAATGTAACTGCACCTGTCAAAAGATTTTTAGAAATACTATTCTTTGAATATTCATCTAACATATCTGCAATGTTGTTATTTGTATTTTCTTGAGTTGATTCAGTCGATTCAATAGGTTTATCCTGTGTTATTTGAGAATCATCTAAAATTAATTTCGTTTCTTGAGGTAATGTGCTTGAGATTATATTTGAAGAGCTTGAGCTGGATGAGGGGCTTGAAGATGAACTAGAAGGAGGTTGGCTATTTGAATTTTCATTATTCGAACCTTCAACATATTCATTTATTGTTATTTTTATTGGCCTACTATAAGTAATTCCTTCTGAATCATAACCTTTGAATTGGATGTAATTTGTACTACTTTGATTATCTTTTGAGATTATTGTTACAACTTCATTATTTATGGTGATATTTATATTTTTGAAATAGTCCGAGTTTTCTGGTGTGAAGTAAATTTCTTGTTCTGAATATACTCTATTACTAATTAATAATCTTTTTATAACTCCATCTGCAATGTAATCACTTATGCCTAGGGTTGCATTATAATAATAGCCTGTTGAATTGTCATAATTTCCTAATTTAATTTGATTTCCAGTATATTTTGGTAGAGTAGTTGTTTTGTTGATTAATTGTTGATTGTCTAAATATAATTGAACTAAACCTGTTTCTGAATTCCAAGTTGCAGCTATTTTGTATTCATTTGAAGAGTTCCAGTCTGTTTTTGAAGAACATAATCGTGTTCCAAATCCACTAGAGTCTGCATCTCCGCCTGATTGATAGGTGTTGTTAAATATATGGAAGCATAAATCTCCTGACTTTTGGACATTGATTATATAGGGATTTTCATTTAAAGTTGAAGTTGTTAATAAATAAGCTAGATTGTTTGGAATATTATTAAAATTCGGTTGGTAAGTTATTAATATTGTTCCTTGGCTGATATTAAAATTATTGTTTAAATCATACTTAATTGTTGCAGTATTTGTGAAATTAATCCCTTTTTCTAAAAGAGTTGACTCTATATTTTCTGGTGTTTCATAGTCTTCACAGATTGTTGAATTTTCAAAGTGGCAGTCTAATAAATCGGAAGGATCTTTAACTTTATAATAAGTAATATTATTAAAATATTCTGAGATATTTAGAGTTAAAGTATTATTTGCTAAGAATTCTTGATCTGAGATGATAACATATTTCATTTCTGAAATGCCTGAGTGTTTTAAACCCGAAATTTCATATTTTGCACCTAGATTAGTACATTTGTAACCATTTGATTCAATGTTATTACAGGTTAATAAAGTTTCATTTTCTCCATTACATTCGAGTGTGGCTTCTTGAAGACCTGCAAATGCTAAATTTGTAAATTCTTGATCTAAAATACAAACAGTATTAATATTATCATTTAAATTATCCATATAAACGGTTTTAGTTTGTCCTTCTGGAAGTTCAATTCCTGTAATAATTAAAGAACCTGATTCACTTGTGTTTTCTTGTTTAATTATTTTTATTTCTGATAAGTCTAATTTATTTTCTGAGAAATCAAATGTGAAGTTTATTATTGGTTTTTGTTCTTCAGTTGATTCTTCTGTTTCATAAAAAGTAATTGTTGCGTTTGAAGTTAGAGTTTGTTGTAAATCCTCAGAATTATCTATTTGTATTGTTAGATTGTTAATATTATTATTTTGATTGTTTGTTTCTAATACTGTTAGATTTCCATTAATACTATCTATAGTGTCATTAACATCATCATTATCATCATCCCAGTCTATATAGTCTGGGTAGCCATCTGAATCTATATCTTTTGTATTTGTGAATGAATGTAAAATGTAAATTTTTGCATCATCGCTTCCAAAGTATAATGAATTATTATAAATTGCAGGGGTTGAATCAATACCATTTAATCCACCAGTTGAATAGTTCCATAATAAAGAACCCTCTAAATTGAATGCATAAATTTGATTAGTCATATATCCAGAACCAAAATAAAGTAAATTATTCGAGGTTATCATTGGTGTAGACCAAATAAAATCTGTGAATGGATTTGACTTCCAAGCTAATGAGTTATTGTTTAAGTCAAAGGCCCATAAATAAGCTTCTGCAAGACCTTCATCCCAATTAAAATCTAAACTGGTTATATAAGCACGATTATTATAAATTAAAAAATTATTTTTTTCGCTCATTTGAGTATAAGGTGTTAGATTATACTGCCAAAGTTCTTCTCCTGTTTGTGTGTTATATTGCACAATAAAGGAAGGTGTTGATTCTGTATTTGTTGTTTTTATTGGAATAAATATTGAATTATTATAATAAATAATCGAATTATACCATGGACCACTTTGAAGATTTGTTCTTGTTATTTCTTTTTGCCAATTTATTTCTGAAAGATTTGATAAATTACAAGAGAGGACTATCCCTGATTCTGAGTATCCTAAACTTGCTGCAAATAATTCATTTTCTGAGAGAGCAGGATTTCCGAGGAATTGAGGTACATGCGATGGGTAAGGAAACTCTAATTCTGATATTTTAGAAAGTTCAGTTAAATTAAATGCAAAAACTTTTGTATTTGAACTAATGTAAATAATATCTTCTTTAATTTTTGGAGATTGATAACTAAAATCAATACTTTCTTCTGTGTAATTTAATAATAATTCTCCTGTAAATCTATTTCTACAATAGAAACTTGAACAATCTCCATAACATATTTTATTTTCATAAATTGCAGGTGTAGAGTAAGCTAAGGTACAAGCATGAGAAAATGAAGTTTTAGAATTATCGGTTAAATTAATAATATACAAATTTGCGTTTGAACTGATATATAAAATTCCATCATTTATAAGTGGTTGAGAGTCTATAGATTCTCCAGAGTTTATATCTATAGTTTCTATAATTCCTATATTTTTTAGATAGTTTAAATCTTGTACTTTTGAGTAATCTGGGCCAATATCTGTTATATTTGTGACACCTTCAGAGGTTTGAAGATACATTTGCCAGTCTATTCCAAGAATTAATGGTAGAATTATTATTAATACGAATGCAAGTAATATAATTTTAGATATTTTACTCATTATTTGTTTTAAAAGTAAGGCTTTTATTTATTCTTTACGGTTTTTGAAGATATAAGTTTGGAAAATAAAGGCAAAATTATATAAAAGACTTCTTACACTACATTTGATTATGCAGGCTTTTGTTAGAAAGAGGGTTTTTAATGGTCTATAAGAGGTATATATATCAGAATGGAAAGAAGATAGGCCCTTATTATTATAAGAGTGTGCGTGGGGAAGATGGTAAAGTTAGAAGTATTTATGTTGGTTCGAAGTTAAACTCTTCTGATAAAAAAGAAGGAATTACACTACATAAAACTTTTGAGATTTCTGTTGTGGTTTTTGCTTTGATTGCACTGGGCTTTGTTTTAGGTTTTTTTTATGTTTCAAATATAACTGGAATGGGGGTTATTCAATATTCTTTAGATCAGTTTAATTATAATTCTGGTGGATTAATTTTAGGTAATATTAATCTTAATTTGAATGAAGAAGATTTAATACCTCCTTCGTCAAAAATTGTTGTGTATTTAGATGGAGTAGAATATTCTTTAGAGTTACAAGAATTTATTTTAGAGTCTGGTGGAGAATTTAATTTAATTGAAGGAAATTATACTGTTGGTGAAGGTTTTGGAACAGGATATACAGGAAATTATAATTATAGTGTTGGTTTTAATGCATTTGATTTATATGCTCCAAATAAAACTGGAGATTATAATTTCACAATTTATTTACAATATGCAGAAACAAATTATATGTTGACTTCTGGAATTTTAAATGTGGTAGATGTTGATTTTACAAGAGAACCTGATTGTCATAAATGTGGGCAGCATAAAGCTCCACCTGCTGCAGATGTTTTGATGAAAGTTGGAACAAGTTTAAATGGAACTTTAAGAGATTATTATCCTAATTCTTGGACAATGGTTGATACCAAGGGGGGAAATCTTGGAGAATATAATTCTGAATATAATTTTATAGAATTTTTAAATTCAAATTATGTAGAATATATTATTAACTCTCCCCAATTAACTACACCTCCAACAGATTATGAATTTTATACTACTTTAAATGATAAACAAAGTGATTATTGGACAATTAAAGTTTCAGATGCTTCTACAATCATTGACGATAGTATAACTTGTGTTGCAACTACCTTGGCTTCTGGACAAACAACAACTTGTACTGGACAGTATGATAACAGTGGAAACGCTGCAGGTGATTATGTGTTGTGGTTAACTGATGATGCAACTCAAATAACTAATACATGTGGAAGTAATAATCTGTATATTACCGCAACAGATTATTCTGGATGTGCTGCTTGTGATAGTTCAGATGGATATCGAATTACTGCAAATACATGGGATAAGGCTCAAGATAATCAAGTTATAATCTGGACTGTGGGTTGGTGTTCTGCAGATGCTACTAATACCATAACTACTGCAGGTTCTGGTGGTGCAGTTACATTTGATGCAACAGATACTATACAAACTTTAGCTCCATTGGATTATCCTATTGTTGATTTAGTTGGTCCTCCAAATGGAAATATTTCTTCAACTAGTTATATTGACTTTTTATTTAGTTCTAGTGATGTTTCTGATGGTATTTCAAACTGTAGTTTAATGATTGATAACAAATTTGTTTTACATAATTATCAGATTAATGGAGGTACTGCAAATATAAGTTATGGTGGGTTTAGAGAAGGACAAACTTATGAGTGGAATATTACTTGTGCAGATAAAGGTGTTGCTGTTGTTGAAAATACTTCAGAGTCAAGAACATTTACAGTTAATCTTGGAAGTTCTTCTTTGAATGCATGGGGTAGTATTACAGATCCTGCATTATTAGACGTTCATAATTCTATTGTTTTTTATGCTAATTATACTTCAAGTGATAGTATTAATATTTCAAAAAGAGGTTATAATGATATAATTGTTTTTCCAATTAATGAACCTCTTCTTGCAGGTTTAATTGGCTCAACAGCGGTGATGGGTAATTATCTTAATATTAGTTCCGGAATATATGGTGATGAGGTTGAATCGATTTATAACTATGATAAATCTATTTTTAATGTTGATTTAGATAACGATGGAGAAACTGATGATTTTTGGGCATGGTTTGATACAGATAATTCAGGATTTAACAATCTTTACGCTTTTAATGAACGATTTGAACAATTAGCAAGCATATCGGTAACTCCTGTGGGGCAAGGAGATAGGGGTAGAATGGTTTATGGTGATTTTAATAATGACACCTATGCAGATGAAATTGCAGTGATGTTTAATGCTGCATCTGAAACTGCAAATATAAGCGTGTATAATCTAAGTGGGGTTATTGATAGTTATCAATTTTCAGATTATAGAGTTATAGGTATTTCTAAAGGAGATTTTAATAACGATGCTATAGAAGATATAGTTTATGTTGGAATAGAAAATAGTGCAAGTAATAATGATCTTAAATTTATTCCTTTAACTTTGGTAAATTATGTGTTAACACCTATTTGGACATATACTTCTTCAGCTCTTGGAGGTAATCATATAGCTGTGAATAATGATTTAGTTAAAGTTGTAGATTTAAATAATGATGGTTTTGATGATATAATTGCAAGTAATTCTAAAAATTATTTAGTTGCAGTAAATAATAGTGGTAGTTTATTATGGGCTGTTAATATAATAGAAGAAATTGGTCCTAATAATGCCAATCCTGTTTCAGATATAATAATTGGAGACTTTGATAATGATGGTGTAGAAGATGATGTGGGTGTAGGAACTTTTGATGCTACACCTGATTTAATTTATTTTTTTAATGAAACTGGAGATATAATTAAAAGTTATTCTAATGCTGATTTTGATAATCCTTATTATTTGGCAAGTGCAGATTTGGATAATGATGGAATAATTAATGAAATTGTAGTTTCTGATCATAATGCCCCTTATGAATCTTTTATTATTGATAAAAATGGAAATGTTGTTTATGAAACTTCATGGGATGGAAGAAGTTCTTGGTGGCAAGTTGCAGATATGGATTATGATGGGTGGGTAGATGATATTATTGGAACTTATATGAGTTTTTATGATGGGGGGGATCAAGCTTATATAACTTCTATGGATTTATATAATAATACTAATTTTAATTTTACTCAACGTACCTTTCTATCCGGGATTTTTTATTCAGTTGAATTAGATAAAGATTATCAAGGATGTAATATTTGGTTTAATGATAGAAAAACCTCTGTTGTTATGGATTATAATGCTAGTGATGGATTATATTATTATACTACAAAAGGTTTTTTCCCAAATTCTTTGGTAACTTATAATATTACTTGTATTGCAAATGAATATGACTTAAATACAATCCAACAAACAATAACCGCTGCACCTGCAAATAATAATCCAACACTTTCAAATTTAGATCTAAATTCAACTATTGCAGCGCAGACAAATTATACTGATGAAGATTTAAGTTGTAATTTTGTTCCTGCTGATTCAGATGGTGCAGATACAATAACTTGTTCAGTTGAATGGTTAAAAAATAATATAACTCAATTTACTTTTTCAGGAGAAGCTTGTACAAAAGATGCAATGACAACTTTTATTTTAGAAAGTGAAAATACAACTAAGAACGAATTATGGGGCTGTCAAGTTTTAGTAACTGATAGTCAAGCTGGAACTTCAGGATGGTTTAATTCAACACAATTACAAATAGTAAATAGATTACCAAATCAGGTTTTGTTAGATATTCCTGATAATTTAAGCATATTAGGGGATAGATATCTTGATTTTAAATGGGCAAATGCAACAGATCCAGATGAAGATCCTTTAACTTATCAAATACAAGTTGATGATGACATAGAGTTTGGAAGTCCTAATATTAATGTTTCCACAATTGCTGAAACTACAAATTCTTCTAATTATACTTCAACAACTGAATTAGGTATAGATAAAAATTATTATTGGCATGTAAGAGCAAATGACAATGGGACTGGATGGGGTGATTGGAGCGAAATAAGAATGTTCAATTTGAGTTCTATGACTGAGATAACCATGGTTGTTGATTATATTTATTTTGGAAATATGACTGTTGGAGATTCGAATAATACTTTAGATAATTTGCCTCAGCCTTTTGAATATCAAAATGATGGTAATGTGAAATTAAACATTACTTTATATGCTGATAGTTTGTATGTTAAACAACCCAATCCAACAAATAATTATCAGTTTATGGTGTCTGAAGCTGATGAAGGTGTTAGTTATGGAATTGCTTCATTAACAAATTGGAATAATATACCTCTTATTTCTTTATTAGCTATTGATAATTTGGACTATGTTAATTCTAGTGATGAAGCTGCTTTAGAGGTGAATATTACTATACCTCAAGATGAAGATCCTGGCAAAAAGACTTCTGTGATGACGTTTATAGCCGTTATTGGAGAATAGCTTTTTAATTATTAACAAATGAGCTTAAAATGTTTAATTTTGTTAATTGTTAAATAGAGAGACATTTGATTTAAGCAATTATAATTATTTGGCTGATGCGGTGAAGAATGGTTTTAAGGGCATATTAGCCACTATTAAGTGGTTTATTTTTCTCAAAAAAACGATAGCTTTATAAAGTTTACAGGATGTTAGTTATATTAATTAATAGAAAAAAGTGTGTTTATACACATAGTATATTAAAAGTGCTGTCATTGGACAGATTGAGGCTTAAGGCCTTATTTATAATATAAAAGGTGTTTAGTTTAGGGGAATTCTTCCTCTGCAAAAAGGGGGTAGTTTTTAAGGAGAAAAAATGTTAAATAAAGATGGCTATTTTCAGGATGTATTAGACTTTAGACAATCACAACCAGAGTTAGATACTAAGTTAGTAAAAGAGCAATGGTTATATTCAACTAAAGAAAAGAATTTAGTAAGAGCAATGTCTGAATTAAAGAATTTCTCATTAAAAACAAGTTTACCTAGAGAAGTTATGAATGATGCTGCAAGATTGCATAAAAAAGCAATTGATCATGATTTGGCGCGTGGTAGAAGTGTTATTACAATTATGTACGCATGTACTTATTTAGCTTGTAAGATGCATAATCTTCCAAGAACTGTTAAAGATATAACTAAATACAGTAAAATTGATCAAAAAGAAATTAATAGGGCATGTAAATTAATAAGAAGAAAATTAAATATTAAATTAAAAACTATTGATTTAAATGACTATTTAATGAGATTTGCATCAAGATTAAGTTTAAGTGCGACTAATACAACTTATGCTGAAAAGTTACTTAATTCTCTAAAAGATAACAAAGAATTTGTTGGTAAAAATCCTTTATCTGTTGTTGCTGGAATAATTTATTTCACAGCAAGAAAGAAAAGATTAAAGATTTCACAGAAAGATGTTGTTGAAGCAACTGGTGTAAGTGAAGTTACTTTAAGAAATAGAATAAGAGAAATTGAAGGCATAGCAAGTTAAGTTTAAATAGACTTATTCCTTTTTATTTTTATGTTAGAATTAGAAGTATGTAAAACTAAATTTAAGAAGTTTAGAGGTTTGATGTTTTCTAAGAAAAAGAACTTATTATTTGTTTTAGATAAAGAAGAGAAATTTAATGCTGGAATACATATGTTATTTGTATTTTATCCTATTCAAGTTATATGGTTAGATTATAGGTTTAAGATTGTTGATATTAAAAGGATGTTGCCTTTTATTAGTTTTCATATACCTAAGCAGAAAGCTAAGTATATAGTCGAATTTGTTAGCAAGCAAAATAATTTTAAATTTGGAGATAAATTTAATTTGGAAAGATTTTTAAGATAAATCTTTATAAATACAAACAACAGAGGGATATTAAATAAGAAAATGATAGAATTAGCAGCAATCGGTGGTTATAATGAAGCAGGTAAAAATATGACTGCCATTAAGTATAATGATGAAGTTGTAATATGTGATATGGGCCTGTTTTTACCAAGAATTCTTGATTTTGAAGAAGAAGGGGGACATAGAGAAGATTTAACAGATGCTCAATTAATAAAAATAGGGGCAATTCCAGATGATAGAGTTATAGAAAAATGGAGAGATTATGTTAAAGTAATTGTTTTGGGACATTGTCATTTAGATCATTTAGGTGCAGCACAATATTTGGCTCAAAGGTATGATGCTCCTTTAGTAGGAACACCTTATACAATGAATGTTCTTAAAAAGATGTTTTTTGATGATAAAGTGAATATTCCAAATAGATTTGTTCCTTTAAATGTTAATTCTAAGTATAAAGTTTCTGAAAATATAGAAATAGAGTTTATTAATATGACTCATTCTACATTACAAACCGTTATGACTGCAATTCATACTCCTGATGGAACCATAATTTATGCTAATGATTTTAAATTTGATAATCATCCAGTTATAGGTTTAAAACCTAATTATCATGTGTTAGAAAAAATAGGGGAAAAAAACGCTTTGGCTTTAGTTGTTGATTCTTTATATTCAAATACAGAAAGAAAAACTCCTAGTGAAAAAGTCGCAAGGGAAATGTTAAAAGATGTTTTATTGGGAACAAGTAATTTCGGAAAATTAGTTATAGTTACGACTTTTGCAAGTCATATTGCAAGATTACAAAGTGTGATTGATTTTGGAAAAGAAATGGATAGAAAAATAATATTTTTAGGAAGAAGTCTTTCAAAATATGTTGGTGCGGCAGAAAGAGCAGGATTAGTAAACTTTTCAGCTGACGTCGAAATAGTTCCTTATGCTGGTATGATAAATAAAAAACTTGCAAAAGTTGAGAAAGAACGTGGAAAATATTTAATAGTCTGCACTGGAAATCAAGGAGAACCTAAATCTGTATTATCGAGAATGGCTAGAGGAGAATTTGATTTTAAATTAGTTGAAGGAGATCATGTTGTTTTTTCTTGTAATGTTATTCCTGTTGAAGAAAATATTTCAAATAGAGATAAACTAGAAAAATTATTAAAAAAAGCAAGAGTAAGGATATTCACTGGGATACATCAATCAGGACATGCTTCTAGAGAAGACTTAAGAGATTTAGTAAATATGATTAAACCTAAGTATATAATTCCTGCACATGGAGAACACGAAAAACTTAATTCTATGGCTGAATTAGCAAAAGAAGAAGGTTATAAACTAAACAAGAATGTCCTTGTCTTGAATGATGGGGATATTGTAAAATTAGACGGTTCTAAATTAGAAAATTAATTCTTTGAAAATAATCTGTGAAAAAAGTTCTTTTTTTTCTGTTTTAAAAGGGCTGTTGAAAGTTTTTTTATTCTTTCTTTTTTGTGTTGAGGTATATATAAAGGCATATATTTTTGAAATAAATTAGTATTTAAATAGATTTTTGTTTTATAAATCCTTTTAGTAAGGTTTATAATATTTCTGACTTCATTCTTTTTGTTTTTAAAATGAAATTTGCACACTTTGCAGACTGTCACATAGGTGGTTGGAGAGATGAAAATCTAAAGAAGTTAGGTTTTGAGACTTTTAAGAAGGCAATAGAAGAATGCATTAGTAAAAAGATTGACTTTTTGTTAATTTCTGGAGATTTGTTTAATACGGCTTTACCTCAGATAGAATATATTAAAGAGACTGCAGCAGAATTAAGAAAACTGAAAGAATTAGGGATAAGTGTTTATATTATCCCCGGAAGCCATGATTTTTCTGCAACGGGTAAGACAATGATTGATGTTTTTGAAAAATCAGGTTTGGTAACTAATGTTATGAAATTTGAAGGAAATAAATTAAAATTTGTAGTTGATAATAAGACTCAAGCAAAGATAACAGGAATGTTTGGTAGAAAAGGTGCTTTAGAAAAAGAAGAATATCTAGAGACTGATTTTAGTGAAGTTGAAAATATTGATGGATTTAAAATATTCTTATTTCATACGGCTTTGGAAGAATTTAAACCTAATGAATATAATACTATTGAGTGTCAAAGTGTGAATACTCTGCCTAAAAATTTTAATTATTATGCAGGTGGACATGTTCATTATATTTTTGAAAAAGATTTTGGAAAAGGAAAATTAGTTTATCCTGGAGCATTATTTCCAAATAATTTTAAAGAGTTAGAAGAATTTAAACAAGGTGGATATTATTTATGTGAATATGATGGATTAAATAAAATTCTAAAAACTGAATTTGTTCCTGTGAAAATTAAAGAAGTAAAGAGTTTTGAAATTTTTGCTAAGAAAGTTTCTGAGGTTAATGATCAATGTTATAAGATTCTTGAGAAAGAAATGTTAAGAGACAATATAATAATGCTAAGAATTTCTGGAGTTTTGGAGGAAGGAAATCCAGGGGATATAGATTTTAATAGAATTAGCAATAATTTTATAAATAATGGTGTTTACGCTGTTTTAAGAAATTCTTCCAAATTATCAACCAAAGCTTTTGAAGAATTGAAAGTTGAAGTTAAGAGTGAAAAAGTGGAAGATGTAGAAGAAGAGATTTTGAAGAAGAATCTTAGTGAAACAGATATTTTGACAAAAGAAACAGTCGAAAGTTTAATTAAAATTTTAGATACTGAAAAATTAGAAGGTGAAAAAATAACTGATTTTGAAAAGAGAATATTACAAGAAGCAAAAGAAGTTTTAAATATAGAATAATTTTTAGAAAATAAATTATTAAAGATTAAAGAATATCGTTTATAGTTTTATATTTTTCAATTTTATTAATGTTTTCTCTGTTGTCTTTATCTTGCGAATTATGGGGGATATAAATTACCTTTTTTCTTAAATTATCCCAATAATATATTCCTAATTGCGGGATAAGTAAGTTAAGTTTATCTTTTGTTTTTTTGTCTAAGGCGTAATATTTTTTAGGTATTTGATTTAATGTAAATAAGTAAGTCATGTTTGCTTTTTCTTCTTGAAATAAAATAGGTGCTTTATGGGGTGTTATTATAAACTCCATTTCTTCAAAGAATTCTAATTCTGGAAGAGACTTAAGAGTTTCATCATGATTCATAAAATCGTCTAGATAAGAATATATTTGTTTAATAAGTGCCTTGGGCGCTATATTAGAAATCTTTTGAGGCTCTATGTTTTCATTCATTCTATCTTAAAAAGAGATGGCGTATTTTAAAATCTTTCCTTTTATAAGTATTTAAATACTTAGAGTAAAACTTATTAAGCTGGAGTAAATGTATTTTTTATGATTTTAAAATCTTTAAAGCTTGAAAATATAAGAAGTTATAAACAGGCAGAAGTTAATTTTCCTCTTGGAAAAGTGTTATTGAGCGGGGATGTTGGTGCGGGTAAAAGCACAATATTATTAGCTATAGATTTTGTTTTGTTTGGTTTAACTAAGGGAATAATTTCTGGAAATACTATTTTGAGACACGGAGAAAGAGAGGGTTATGTTGAGCTAAATTTTGAGATAGAAGGCAAACCTATCATTATTAAACGAACTTTAAAAAGAAGCTCGGAGGCTATACAACAAGATGCAGGATATTTAATAATTGAAGGTAAAAAAGTAACTGGAACTGCTACAGAGTTGAAATCTAAAATTCTTGAAATTTTAAATTACCCTCCTGAGTTTTTGACTAAAGGTAAGGCTTTAATTTATAGATATACTGTTTATACTCCTCAAGAAGAGATGAAGGAGATTCTTTTAGGAGAAGAAGAAATAAAATTAAACACTTTAAGAAGAGTATTTGGAATTGATAAATATAAAAGAGTAGTTGAAAATTCACAAATATTAGTTAGAGAATATAATTTTAAAAGAAAAGAGCTTAATGCTTATGCTCAAGATATTAATTTATTAAAAAATGAAATCAAATCTAAAAATGATGAAATGAATTTTATTTTTGGGGAACTTAAAAACTTAGGACCTGTTGAGGTTGAAGTAAATTTGAAATTTGATAACTTGAGGAAAGATTATGATAAGTATAATAATGAATTGAAATTTGCACAGGATTTTAAAGGAAAAATAGCTTTGTTTGAAAGTGAAATAAATAATAAAAATGAAATTCTTTTGAAAAACCAAAGAAACTTTGAAAAGCTTAATTATGAAATAAGCGAGTTGTCAAAAGAAAACCTTGTTAGAGAGGATGATTTCGTACTTAAACAAGAGATTTCAAAGCAAGAGAAAGAGATAGAAAATAGAGAAAAAGAGTTGAAGTTAACTGAATTTAGAATGTATGAAATTGAGGCTGAGAAGAAATCTGCTGAAAAGATAAAAAATTCTATAATGAACTTAAATCAGTGTCCTACTTGTAAACAAGATGTTTCTAAAGAATATAAATCCGGAGTTTTTGAAAGACAGAATATTATTATTCAAGAAACTACTTTGGAGATTAATAAAATTAAATTAGACTTAATTAAAAATAATTTAGAGCTTAATAATCTAAGAACTGCCTTAAAATTATTAAATGAAAGATTAAATAAAACAAATTTAGTTAATTTTAAGATAAAAGCTTTGAGTGAGAAAAATGAAACTATTAAAAAGATTGAATCTGAAAATATTAAATTAAAAGAGGATATTTTAGATTTGAATAGTAGCAAAATTAAATTTGTTTCTGATTTGGAGTTAATTAAAGATTCTGAGAAAAAATACCTTGAAATAAAAAAGGAAATAGATTTTATAATTGATAGACAAAGAGCTATTGCTATTAAAAAGACTTCTTTGACTGAAAAAATAAATTCAATTCAAGAGTTTATTCAAAGACAGGAAAAAGAAATAGCTAGAAAAGAAAAATCTTTACAAGAATCTGAAAGATTATCTAGTTTAGTTAGTTGGTTAAATGGTAAATTTACTGAAATGGTTTTAGTCATGGAAAAAAATATTATGAAAAAAATCCATAGCGATTTTAGTATTATTTTTGGAAAGTGGTTTAATACTCTTATAGATGATGATTTAATACAAATTTATTTAGATGAAAATTTTAATTTAAAGATTACTCAGAATGGTTATGATTCTGAGTATCTAAATTTAAGTGGTGGAGAAAAGACAGCCTGTGCATTGGCGTATAGATTAGCTTTAAATCAAGTTATAAATAAAATGATGTCTCATATAAGAACAAGAGATTTGATAATTTTAGATGAGCCAACAGATGGATTTTCAAGTGAGCAATTGGATAGAATGAAATTAGTTTTAGATGAACTTGAGATAAAACAAGTAATTATAGTAAGTCATGAAAGTAAAATTGAAAGTTTTGTTGATAAACTTATTAAAATAGAAAAGAAACAGCATATTAGTAAGATGATTAATTAGATTATTTAATCAAATCTTAAATATTTAATTAGGCTTTTAATTTTTCTTCGATTCTTTCTTTGCATGAAATATAATTAATTTTTATAGTTGCTCCATCTTCTTTTGATTCTGGATAAAAATTATAAAGTGCAATTAAATGATTATTTTCTTTTTTTATTACTGGCTGGGGAATTTGTGAACTTTCATATTTTGTCATTGTTTGAAGAATTTCTTTGAGTAAGTGGCTTAAATAATCTAAATTGCATGTATTTATTGTTTTTTCACAAATTTTTTTTTCTGAATTAGAATTATTTATTTTATAAATTAAACAATCTTGCTTTACAAAAGCCATAGAATTTGCGATATGAAATGCAGGACAAAAATTTTTAATACTTCTAGCATTAGTAGGATTATAATTTTTAAATACTTTAAAAAATTCACAGAATGATTCTATAAATGTTAAGTAAGGTATGTCTTTCTCAATTGCACTAAATTCTTTATTTAATATTGTTAGAAATAATCCTTCCTTCTCAAGAAAAGGAGGTGTTATTGATATAATACCTGTCTTGCTTGTTACTTTATTTGTCCCTTTTGTATACATTTTTAATGCAAATCTTAAATTAATCTTCAGTAATATAAAAAGCTTTTGTCACTGTTTTTTGGGCTTTTAGAGACAATCAAAATGTTTATATATAAGTCTTGAGACTAAATATTAGATGTCAAAAACAAACTTTAAATTGCCTATTTTTGCAGTTTTGTTAGTTTTACTTTCAAGTATAGTTTTAGCAAATTATGATATAATTGTTGAAGATAAAGCTATAGTTAATGAGATTTCTGAGAATGGTATTGCTAAATTTGAGTTAAATATAATTAATAATGAGGCAATGGCTCGCGAGATCATAATAACTCCCCAACAACAGTACGGTAAGTGGAGAATAGATACCCCCGAACCGTATATATTAAAATTACAAGGTAATTCTGCTGCTAAAAGTATTGTAAGTGCGTATCCTGTTAAGAGTTTACCTATAGATTATTATTCTTTATCTGTTAATGTGGCTACTAAGGATGGTTTATTTAGTAAAGATGTAATATTAAATATAAACTTAGTTCCTCCTGAAAATAAAGCTCTGTATATTGAAATTCCTCAGACAGTTGTGTTAGAAGCAGGTAAGGAAGAGATTATTTCTTTTGATGTAACTAATACTCAAGATTATGATTTAAATAAAATAAATATTATTTTAGAAAGTGAATTGTTTAGAAATGAGAAAGAGATTTCAATTGATGCTAAAGAAAAAGACCAACAAATTGCAAATGTTAATATTGAAAATAACTTTGAAGAAGGATTCTATAAACTAATAGCAAAAGCCTATTACAAGAAAACTTTAATTGGTAGTGCTGAGTCAAGTTTGAAATTGGTTAATCCTTTAAATCAAAAAAATGATTATACTGTTGAGAAAGGATTATTTTCTAAAGTAATAAGGATAAGTAAAGAAAATAAAGGTGATGTTGTTCAAAGAGAGAGTATTTCAATACCTGTTTCAAGCTTTGAAAAATTGTTTATTAAATTTTCACAGACCCCAGATTCAATACAAAAAGATGGAAGTGGATATATCTATATCTGGCAAATTGCTTTACAACCTGGTGAAAAGTTTGAATTAAATGTAAGAATTAATTATTTATGGTTTGTTTTAATTGTTTTAGTAATTATTTTAATTGCGATGTGGTTATTCTTAAGATTTACTAGACGAGTTACTATTACTAAAAAAGTGATTAATATAAGTAGAACTAAAGAAGGTATAAAAGGTGCAAGAATTATGCTTTTAATCAAAAATAGGGGTCCTGGAAGTGTTAAAAATTTAATGGTTGTTGATAGATTGCCTGAATTAATTGGGCCGGGAAAACATTATGGAACTATTAAACCTTTGAGAGTTGAACATGGAAGAAATTATAATAGAGTTTTATGGGAAATACCTTTCTTAGAAGCAGGTGAAGAAAGAGTAATTTCATATGAGATTAATACTAATATTGATATTATTGGTAAATTCAAGATACCTTCAGCATATGTAAAGTATCATACTGAGAAAAATAATAGACAAAAGATTGCACATTCTGGAAAGTTCTTTATTGGTGTGAAAGAGTAAGATTGCCTTTAATAATTCTAAAGTTTATTTTAATTTCAATGAAAGAGTGATTTGATAAATAATTTTATTTTTGTGATATGAATTATATTTTATTTTTTAAAATAATAAACTCCCTTTCTTAAAAAAGAAACTAAGTTAAATAGTTCTAATTTAACTATTGTTAAGATTTAGGAGAGAAAAAAAGAAAAAAAACTCCCCTTGCCAAATCTATGAATTTGGTAGAATCAAGGGGGTTTTCAAATGCTTAATGATTAGATTTTCCAGTTAGGAAAAAGTGTGAACAGTGAATCTTACTGCGAGATTACTGCACTGCCGGTTTTTGACTTCTTGCCTTGATTTTAGCAAGCTCGTCTTCTACCATTTGACTTTCAGATTCTTTCCTGAGTTTTTCAACCATGTCAGGTTGCTTTTCAGGACCTTTTTCTGTATTAAGGGTATTCATGGCTTCAGCAGTAGTAACTTCTTCCTCAAATCTTTTGAGCAGTGAGTCCAACTCTGAAACACTTCCGCTTCCCTTTAATGAACTGTCACCCACTTTTCTTGAAACTGCTTCGGTGGCTTCAGCATCAGTATGGCGGGTTTTGAGTTCATTATACTTCTCTTCGAGAAGTGCGATAGAAGCTTGAAGTTCAGTCAAAATACTTCTGGCTGCTTCAGCTGATTGCTTTGATTGTTCGAGTTGGCCTTCTTTAATCTTGAGATCTTTGGAAAGCTGATTTTTTTGTTTAATGGCATTTCGCGCAGAAGCTTCATCACCTTTAGCAACATAACTTTCCGCACCGTTTTGAAGAATAGATATGTTATCTTTAAGACCTGCCACATCTATTTCCCTTCTCTTCTGAGTTGAGAGCGCAGTAGCTAGTGCATTTTTAGCCGTTTCTACGCCTTCTTTCTTGAGTTCTTCAAGGAGTTGGGGAATGATTTCTTCCGGCGTTTCCATTGCAGAAATCAGTTTTTCGATCTTAGCAGAAGTAATTCTGCCAAGTCTTTTGAGAAGTTTGCCCATGATAACACCTCCTTTACTATAGTCTCCTTTCAAAATTAATTTTGGCTAAGCCTATTAATATTAAATTTACAATTTTTAGAATTATAAATTTTAATAAGTAGACAAAGTAAATCAATTAAGAAAGGGAATGGAAAAGTCTAAGCAAAAAGCAAAGATTGGATTTCTTGTAAGAATTGAGCTACTATTTCTTTTTTTCCGGCTGCTGCGTAGTAGGAGTAGGAGTACTAGATTTATCTTTTCCTTTTGCTGTGGGCTCTGTGGCTTCGTCCTTTTTCTCAGGCGCAGCGATTTCTTTTTCGAGAGTTGGAACAAGGCCTGGAGCGAAATGATTGAGAATGCTTGGGAGTGCTTTTTTTACGTCATCACTCAAGGGCAGCCGGTTAATAGTGTTAATTAAACTTGTCTGATTTTCCCTCGCGAATTTTATAAGGCTGTTTAATACCGGAAGGAATAGTCCGACCTGGCCGACATTGGATATGATATTGCTGATGATGTTAGGTGTTGATGAATTTGTTCCACCTGTTGTGCCGTCGTTCCCTACGCCACCAGATATTCCAGGAATTCCGCTTCCTACACCGTTGATGTTGAGAATCTTCATCTCATCGATGGAATTGGCAGGTTCCACGAGTTTCTCAATGATGCTGGGCAGTTTTTCAATGAAGCTCATTGCAGTTAACTGCATGAGTCTTTCATTAGAAATCACGTTTTCTGCTCCCACCATGAGTTCTTTGCCTTTTGCATCAACGGTGAACTTTTCTCTGTTTGCTTCGGCAATGACCTTGATTGCTTCAGCATCCATTTTTGCAGCATCGAGTTTTGCTTTTGCGATCTTCATAATTTTTTCTGCTTCTGCGTCTGCTGAAATAACTATTTCGATCTTGCCAATTTCTGATTTTTTCTCCTGCTCGATTATTGCTGCCTGTTTTTCTCTATCATACTCGGCGACCTTGGTGATTGTCAGAACTGCTTGTTCAGCTTTCACTCTTTCTGCGTCAGCTTTGGCAGTTTCGGCAGCAGTTTCTACGCGCTCTTTTTCCTTCTGGAGCACTGAAATTTCCTTTTCTTTTTCTGATATCTGAACCTGTTTTTCTTTCGCGATTACCGCGATTTCCACAGCTTGTTTCTTTTCAACTTCAGCTACCTGTGCAGCTTTGTCTGCGTTCTGAGTTTCGACACGTACAGTTTTGTCTTTTTCAACGCTGGTTAATGCAACCGTTTTTTCCTTTTCAATGACTGCAACTTCAGCTGTTTGCGCTTGTTCAGCTTCTATCTTTTTCGCAGCTGCATCTTGTGTAGCTTTTTTTGAGCGGATTTCTTTATCTTGTTCTGCTGTGGCAAAAGCCTGATCCTGCTGAAGAGCCAGGACGTTTTTCCTTGTCTCAACGTTCTTTTTTTCGATTTCCACTTCTGCTTTTCGGACAATCTCATTTTCCAGTTTTCTGTTGTCCTGGACAATGGCTGCCACGTTCTTTTTTCCTGTTGAGTCAAAGATATTGTCAGGCCTGAAATCATCAAGTTTTGCCTGGTCAAGATTGGCGATTGTGACACTTTCTAGGACTATGCCGTTCTGGAGAAGTTCATCTTTCAGCGCTGTCTGGACAGATTCCGCGAAGTCTTCTCTTTTGGAATTGAGATCTGTGAGATCTTTTGTTGCTGCGATGGCTCTTAGTGCGCCGACAAGTTTGTCTTCTATGAAGGTTTTCATCTCTTGGATGTTAAGGGTTTTTGAACCCAAGGTTCTTGCAGCACTTGTGATTTGCGTATCTTCAGTGCTTACTCTTACATAGAAAATTGCCTTTACATCTGCACGTAGGTTGTCTTTTGTGATTAATGATTCTGAGCCATTGCGGTCAACTTCAACAGGCAGTGTCTTGAGGTTGATCTCAAATGACTTGTGAATCAGAGGGATGACGAATATACCCCCATCCATGCAGATTTTCATCTTACCATTACCCGTTCTTACAATAGCCATATCGGCACTGGCTCGTTTGTAGAACTTTGCGATTAATATCCCCAGGAAGAGGATAAGCACAATCGCAGTGGATGCAAGCATGAGACCTGAAATAATCATAATTTCGAACCTCCTATAAATAGATTTTTTTAAGATATTTTTTGGAAAGAAAGAAATTCGTTTAGAAATTTACCTGCACTGTGCTAATTTTTTAATAATGCGGGTTCGTTTACGATGTCAACAATATACAATTCTTCTTTTTTAACATAATCAATAATTATAACCTTGTCATCTTTTTTCAAGGTTTTACCAGAAGTTTTTGCAAATATAGACTGATATTCGTTAGTTGGTGTAACAACTAAAACTCTGCCCTGATGAGTGGAAGTTATTTCAGGACTCACAATAGTACCTATTTTTGAAATAAGTGCGAGTGAGTCATATGCGGCAGATTCATATTTTGGAAGATATTTTCCAAGAATTGCACCAACTGTTTTTGTAAAGAATATCGCTATTATTGCTGAAATAGGTATTGAAACTATTAGAGAAGAGACATTCTTAAAAGGAAATAACCAGTTGATGCATAATCCACAGCAACCCCAAGATAACAAAAAGCAGACAAGACCATACATAAATGGAACTTTCCCTAAGTTGAGAAAGCTAAATGCACGATCTAATATACTTCCTTCAGTGTACATTTCATGCCCTATTTCATGAACGGTGGTATGGCTTGCATCATGATCAAAATGGTGATCTACATCATGACTAACATCATGATCCAAGTTATGATCTCCACCGGGCAGGAACATCAGTTGGATTAAAAAGAGCATTACACTTATCATCATTGGAATTGTGTATATCAGGTTGTAATCGAGACCCAAGAATGAAATAAAACTCATTTTTTTCACCTCCTTTGATAAATAAATTTGATTTTAAAATTTAAATTAATTCAAAGAAATTTTTACAAAGATTTTACAAAGAAATTTATTGCGACTTTTTTTCCTTTAAAGATTCTTTTTTTTCAATTCTTACCTCTCTTTCCATTTCTATTCTTGCCTTTGGATCCCAACTTTTTCTAATTTGATATTCCCTGTCAAGATAATCTGAATAGGAACTCATAGCATCTGTAGCTGAATTGAAATCTGCCATAGATTCTTTCTCTAATTTTCTTTTGAACCATTTTAGAGCTTTTTTATTTGCTTCTTTTTTGTGTTTATATTTTTCCTTAAATATTTCTTTGTTTTCTTTGAAATATGTAAGAAGAACATTTGAGTTTGGGATGATTATTTGCTTCTGAAGCTCTTGTGCAATAAAAACTCTTGGCCTTTCATTTTCACCAAAAGATAAAATTATTTTTGACGTTGTATTACCTGAAAGTATGTTTGTTTGCAAGATTATAGGGTGAGTAAAAACGCCATATCTCATACCGTGATATATGAAAGGTAAGAGTACTAAAAAAACACTTAATGATGAGACGCTTATAAATAAGCTTGAATTAAATTTGATTGTTGTTGGATTAGGCTTTCTGGATATTACATAAACAAAGTGTGCTAATTTAATTAATAGATTAAGAATTAGCAAAAAAAAGAAGATAATCCTCATTTTGATTCCCCCTTTATACAGTGAGATTGAATGTTATTTCTAAAGTAATGCTTTGATCATTGAAATCTATGTTAGAAATGAAGATTTTTTTGAAAGCGCAGTCATATGAGTCTTCTACTATTCTTTCTAATTCATCTGCATCTCCAATTAAATCTTTTAAAAGATATTCTACTTCTTCTTCACTAGAAATTTCTTCACTATTTTCTCGGTTTTCGATAATTAAAGAGGTTATGTTTATTTTTTTCTCAAGAGTTGAGTCTGAATTTATTAAACCCGTAGTAAGATTTTTGATTGAACGTTCTGTTGCATCTGATGGATTTATGATTAAAAAAGAAACACCCACAATAACTATTTGGCCTTCTGAAGTTCTTATAAAATTTGGTCCGAGGTAAATAACTAAATTTTCCATACGGTCTTCAGGTATAATTTCGATAGAAGCATATTGGGCTATATGAAGGGATAATGTATAGGTTCTTTCCTTTTCTTCATATTCTTGTTCGCTTTCTTCATCATCTTTACCCTTTGCCCTATTTTCATTGTTTTCTTCTTCTGTTGTTTCATTATTTTGGCTCAAATCTAAGAAGACTTCTTCTGATTCATCTTTTATTTCAATTTCATCAATTATTTTTTCAGAAAGGATTTCTATTTCCAGATTTTGAGTAGAAAAGTCTTCTGAATGTATTTCTTCTCTAGGAGTTTCGCTTTTCAACAATTGATCTAATTCTTCAAGATCTTTTTTATGATTTGCCTTTTTAGAGTTAGGATTTTCTGAAGAATGTTTCTGTTCTTTGACTATAGTTTTTTCTGAATTTTCTTTAGACTTCTTTTCGCGCAGATAGGCAATTAACAAAATTAGAATGCCTAATATACCCAATACATTGAAAGCAATAATTAAATGACCTAGATTTAGTGACTGCATATTCTTTCCTCCTTAAAATTATAAATTATCTTATTCCAAGATATTCCCTTTATTTTTTAGAAATTAGATTCAACTTAATTTACTTAGATTTACTTAGATTTACTTAGAACTAAGTAAAATAACATAATTTGGAATAACTGTTTGTGCAAGGTTTTCCCTATTTATGTCTTCAAATTGTTATTTTAAAAAATCCTTTTTTTAAAGTGATTTTTCACATTAATTTTAGTATTTGTTTTAGTAGAGCTAAAAAAGGTTTAAATTAATGTTAAACAATTGGTGTAGTGTTTTTATTACTTATTGGTTACGAGGGATAAACTTTTAAAACTAATGTGAACTGAGGTTAAATGGGTGTTATAAACTGTAAAAAGGCCATTTAATGAGTTTATAAGGCTTAAATGGAAACCTTTATAAACTGAAAAGTACATGAAAAGTCTAAGGCCTGCCATGAGAAAGACTCAACGGAGTACGGCAACCTGCCAAGCAATGAACCTTGGGAGTTAATGTCAGGTCAAATTATACTTAAAAATCAAGAACAAGTAAAATTTACTATTCATTTAATCATTTAAGGTAAATTAAGGGTTTTAAACCCTAAATAAAGCAAAAAACAAGAAAATCAAAGGCAAAAACTAATAGTTCAAAAAATAGTTTTTAATTTGTTGTTGTTTAGTGCTTTAAACTTGTTCTGTGTAAACCTAGGAGGGATTACGATGGGAAAAATAAGCCCAGTAAGTGCAAAATATATAATTCACACTAATATTCAAATTGAAGGTGTAGTAGAGAGACCAGATGTTATTGGTGCTATCTTTGGCCAGACAGAAGGATTGTTAGGTGCAGAATTAGAGTTAAGAGAGTTACAAAGAAGCGGTAGAATAGGAAGAATAGAAGTTAATGTTGATACTAAAGGTGGAAAAGCTGAAGGTATGATAATTATACCTAGTTCTTTAGATAAGGCAGAAACAGCAATTGTTGGTGCTGCCTTAGAAACAATACAAAGAATAGGTCCCTGTAATGCTAAAGTAAGAGTAGAAAAGATTGAAGATGTTAGAATTTCTAAAAGAGGATATGTTATTGAAAGAGCTAAAGAATTGTTAAAGAATTTAACAGAAAATGTTCTTCCAGACAGCCAAGAAATTACAGAAGAAGTTGCTGCTTCAGTTAGAATGATGGAAATCATAGAGTATGGTAGAGACAGACTTCCAGCAGGACCAGCGGTAGAAGAATCTGAAGAGATTATTTTAGTAGAAGGAAGAGCAGATGTTCTTAATCTATTAAAACACGGAATAAAGAATGTTATTGGTATGAATGGAACAAATATACCTCCTTCAATTAAAGAAATTGGAGAGAAAAAAGTAATGACTTTATTTGTTGATGGAGATAGAGGCGGAGATTTAATTATAAAAGAAATATCTGAAATTACAGATGTTGATTATATAGCTAGGGCTCCTGATGGAAAAGAAGTTGAAGAAATAACTAAAAAAGAAATCCATAAAGCTTTGAGAGGCAGAGTAGCTATTGAACAAGAAAAGTTAGATTCTACAAAACCTGAAAGAGCAGAAAGAACTGAAAATCGAGAAAGATCTGAAGAAAGAAGATCTTATCAAAATAATCAGAATGGATATCAAAGAAGAACAGATAGATTTCCAGCTGAAAGAACAAATGAAAGGCAAGAAAGACCTAATTTCTTTGACAGAAAAAAACCTGTTCAGAAAAAACAAATTATGACTGCTGAAGAAAGTGTAAAATTCAAATTAATGCTTGAAGATTTGGTTGGAACAAGAGGAGCATATATTATAGATCAAAATCTAAATATACTTGGAAAGGTTCCTGTAACTGAATTAGCAAGTACAATTAAAAGTTTGAACACTGGAGTTTATGCAGTTTTGATGGATGGAAAAATTTCTGCAGAGCTTGTAAAATATGCTGAAAAGTCAAACATAACTCATATAATTGGAATGGAGACTGAAGTAAAAGCAGGTACAAGTAAAGTAAATATTTTAATACAATCAGAAATACAGTAAACCTGCATTTTTTTCTTTTATTTTTTGTTATACTTGATTGAAGTGTTTTAATAGAAATGTTTATATACTAGTAAGTTATACCTTACTTAGGTGAGAATATGGAATATGCTATTGCTAAGGTAAGTACAAAAGGACAAATAGTTATACCTAATTCCTTAAGAGATAATATTAATTGTGGAGATGAATTTTTAATTATAAAAGATGAAGGAAGATTAATCCTTAAAAGTATGAAAAGTTTGGCTTTAAATCTTAAAGAAGATTTAATTTTTGCAGAGAAAGTTGAAAAAGCTTGGGAAGATTATGATAAGGGCAAGTTTGAAACTAAAACTAAAGATTTATTTCTTAAGGAGCTTCATGCATGTTAAATATTGTGCATGAAAAAGAATTTTTAAAGAATATAAGTAAAATAAAAGATCCTATCTTTAAAGAAAGAGTAATTAAACAAGTTGAAAAAATCATAGAAAATCCTGAAGTAGGTAAACCTATGAAATATAATCGAAAAGGAACAAGAGAAGTATATATTTCTCCTTATAGGCTAGCTTATGCTTATTTACCTGCTGAAAACAAACTAATCTTCTTGAAATTTATCATAAAGACGAACAATAATTCTTTTTTATAGCAAGCTTTTTAAATAGAATTTCTTTTTAAATTAAAATGGATACTTTGCAGGTATTAAGAAAATATAGAAAGTACATTTTAATTATTCTAATCTTGTTTGTAGGTTATTATCTTTTATTTGCGAGAAAAGTTACTTGTGAGGATAAAGTTTGTTTTGAACAAAAAATGGAAAATTGTGCAGGTGCAAAATTTTATTATTATGAAAATTCTGGTGCTGTAACTTTATATAAAGTTGAAAATAATCCTTTTGGAACTAATTATTGTGTTGTAAATGTTAAAATGTTGCAACCAGGAGAAATTTCAGAACAATACAAAGAAATATTTACAAATGCAGAAATGAGATGTAGGATTCCAATAATAAATCTAGTAAAGCCTACTCTGGCTTCTATAGGACAAAATATTGATTATTGTCATGGAACTTTAAAAGAAGCAATGTATAAAGCTATGATTAATAGTTTATACAAATTAATGGCTAGAGATATCGGAACTGTGATAACTGAAGTTAATCGGAAGTTAGGTTTAGAATAAATTCTTAAAATTTTTATTTATAAATTATTTATTTTCTTTATAAACTAATTACACAAACTTTATATATATCTACAATTTAATAGGAACATATATATACTATAGTAAAGTGATAATAAAAGAGAGGGATTAAATGCTATCAACTATAACTTGGATACAGATAATATCAACATGCATAATTCTAGTTTTGGCAGTTTTGGTAAGGTTGAGACATAAGAAGAATCCAGTAATTAATTTATTCTTCTTAATGTCCTTGCCTTTTATATTCTTCTTTTTACCTACATGGTTTAGAATGGGTTTAATTTTAGTTATATCCTTGGTTGTTTTATTTGGAGTAATTAAATATAATGCTAAAAAATTCAAAAAAATGGAAAACGAAGTTTTTGAAACTGATATTCTTGATAAAAAGAAAGATGATTTTATGGAAAAAATCTATATTCCGAGTATGGAAAAAATAGACTTAGAAAGAGCAGACTTATTAATGGAAAAAATAGAGTTTGAAAAAGAAAGAAACCAGATTGATGCTACTAATAAAATTTTGGGTGAAGAAAGAAAAAAGCTTGAAGCTGAAAAAGCAATACTTGAACAAAAGTTTAATTCTGATAAAGAGAATTTAGAACAATTAAGGAAGAAAGCAGATGAGGAAAGAAAGAAAATTGATGAATTGATGAATAAAATCAAATCAGATAAAGAAATTATTGAAGTCCAAAGAAAAGATTTTGATGGTCATAGAAGAGAATTTTTAACTGAAAAGAAAAAATTAGAAGATGAGCTAAGAAGCGTTGCAAAGAAAGAAGATGATTTGAAAGCTAAAATGTCTGCGTTAGAAGCAGAAGAAAAAACTTTGAAGAAAGTTCAAATGGATACAAGATTAGAAAGTGAAAGATTGCATAGAGAGAAAGAAAATGTTAATATTGAAAATAAAAAAATTGCAGAAATAAAAACTCAGTTTACTAAAGATAAAGAAGAGGTTAGTAAACTAAAGAACGAAACTAAAAGTGCTTTAATTAATGAAAAGAAGGTATTTTATGATGAAAAGAAAAGAGAAAATGATGAATTAAATTTAAGATTAAAGAAGTTTAAAGATGAGCAAAGGGATTTAGAATTAACTAGAAGCGAATTAAAAAAATCTATTCAAGTTGAAATTAAAAAGATAGATGAAATGAAAAAGAAAGCAAAACAAGATATTGATAAAAAGCAACAAGAAGTGATTAAGAAAGAAATTGTGTTAAAAAAGTTAATAGAGAAAAATAAGGCAGAAGAGCAGAAAATATTAGAATTAAAAAGAAAGTTTAATGAAAAAATTGCAATTAAAAAAGCGAAATTGGCTAAGAAAAAGAAATGAGGTAAAAACAAATGATGACTTTAATATTTAGTTTGTTGAGTTTGGTTGTGTTAAGTATATTGTTTTATACTATAAGAAGCTCTAAATTTAATGAGAATACTAGATATTATACTTTGCTTATACTGGCGGCGTTAATGCCTGCTGTGTTTTTTACCTTTATTTATTCAATTTGGCAATATAATATTTTTTTATGGATTTCAAGCTTTTTTGGCTTAATAATGGCTTTGTGTTATTTAATGGTTGCAAATAAGTGAAATTCTCAATAATCTTTATATATCTCTTTCTTTTAGTTTAAGTTATGGGTTTAATAAGTGATATATTTGGTGGATCTAACCAATTAGATTATAATAGCTCTAAAATTAATCTAAATTTTGACGGATTTAAATTAAATATCATTACTAATACTTTGAAAGCAGATATTAAAAGTTTAAAATATGATAATCAATATTCAAATAAAATATTTAATTTTCAAGATACTGAAAAAAGGACACAAACTTTTTTAAGTTTGTTTAATAAATCTAAGATTGAATTAATTGATTTTATAATTCATGAAATTAAAATAAATCCACTTTATAAAGAAGTACCTTGTATTAATATTTATTTGATGGGTGGTATGGATGCCAGACCTTTAGATGATAAGCTTTCTTTTTATAAAATGTCTTCTGCACTTGGATGGGTAATGACTAGAGAGATTAAACAAGGAAAATATAATATTTATCTAAATATTCCTTTGTTGATGTATATCTCTTTAGAAGATAATATTTATAGTTTGCAAAAAGAAAGAATCCGAGATACGCTTCAGCATGAACAAGAGCATATTATTCACGAAATAAAAAATCACGTATTTGTTGATGAAGCGATTATACGAAAGAGGATTTATAAAGCGTTATACCCTTATCACCAGGCATTAATCTCCGAATATAAAAAATTTTTTTTATTGGGCAGTTGGTTTGATTATAAAAAATGTCTTATGTTATTAAGAGAGTCTATATCTTTACTTATGCGAGGCATTCATACAGAAGGATTTGCTAGATATTTTGAGAATACTTCTAAATATACTTATACCTTTTCTTCTTGGAAAGATAACTATTGGAAGGCTTATTATGCAGTCAGGGAATTAAATAGGAATTTTGAGTCTATAATTGATATTTTGTTTTATTTTCCTAAGCATAATGCAAAATCAGATTTAAAAACATTTAAGTTATATCTTGATTCTATTTCAGGCGGTATTGAAAAATATGATATTGGTGCATTTATGGTTTATACCATTATTTTTTATAATAATAAAACTTTTGAAGAAATATTATATATGTCGGTTTATCAATTTTTTAAAGAATATGAATCTGCTATGACTAAATCAGGTTTAGAACCTGTAGTTAGTTTAAATAGTGGTAAGGGTATGTTAGATTTTAATTCTATTTTAGGTAGAATAAGTAAAGAAGTGGATAAAAAATCTTTGAAAGATTAATTCTAAATATTTATATATAACTCTTGTTTTTTAGAGTTTTATGAGTGTATTCGATAAAATTTCAGATGTTTTTAATAAAGTAGATTATTCTCAACCAATTGTAGGTGTAACTTTAGATGGTTTTATTTTAAGGATTGTAACCTTTAAATTTAATCTTGATGTTAAAAAATTGGAGTCTAATCTTAAGAAGAATTATAATCTCTCAAATTCATCAGTTGATCCAAATATTCAATTAAAATGTTTTGCTCAAGATTTTGAAAGACATAGAATAAATTTAATAAAGCAGGTTTTGAATGAAATTAAAACAAATCCTTATTATATGACTGTTCCCTTTCTTAGCATATTTTTTATGGGTGATTTAGAAGATGTTAATGATACAAATAAAAATTATTCTGGCAATTATGGCTGGGTAAATTCAAATGAAATTCAAAGAGGAGATTATAATATTTATTTAAACATTCCTAATTTGACTTTAGTAGATGATATAAATCATAAATATTTAATTAATGAACCTAAACTTATAGAAGCCCTCAGACATGAGCAACAACATATAATTCATGAAATTAAAAATAAAGTTTTTACAAATGCAGACTTTGTGACTTTAAATTTGCTTAAAAGTTTAAAAAGAGATGATTCTGAATTAGTAAGGGGTTTAGACAACCTTTCTAATAGTTTTAGTTATCGTGCTTATTTCATATATATACGTGATTTGATTTCGTCAATTATGCGTAAAATCCATACAAACGGTTTTGCAACTTTTTTTTCTGATGAGCATCAATATTGTTATCTTTTAGATTCATGGAAAAATAAACATAATGAAGTTAGACCCATAACTAAATCAATCCAGACCGGCCTTATGGATATTTTGGATACGTTTTATCCAGATGATTCTATGAGTGGGTTAGTTAAAGAGGAATTAATCAAACAAATAGGAAGTTTGTTAAAACAATCTTATAATACTTATGAACTTGGGTCTTATATGGTTTATACAATTGTTTTTTTAGGCAAAAAAAGT
Source organism: Candidatus Woesearchaeota archaeon (assembly GCA_018302225.1). NCBI lineage: Archaea > Nanobdellati > Candidatus Woesearchaeota > Candidatus Woesearchaeota archaeon. Next base: position 34,363 of record JAGVZY010000011.1, on the reverse strand, counting down.
TATCAGGAAGTTTTACAAATGTCGGTCTATCAATTTTTTGATGAGTATGAAAAGGCAATCATAAGTTATGGTGAAAATCCTTTAGTAAGTCTAAATAGTGGTAAGGGTATATTGGACTTTAATAGATTATTAGGTGTATTAAGTTTTATAGTTACTAAGCAACAACATTTTTCTAAGAGCAAATCTCAGCAAAGCTTTTAAATAGTTTTCAGCATTTTTTAAACTCTGTTAAGCTAAAATAAGCTTAAAACGACTGAAAATGCTAAGACAACCATTAATTACGGTTTTAGGTCATGTAGACCATGGAAAGACTAGTTTATTAGATAGTATTAGGCAAACTACTGTTGTTGAAAAAGAATCTGGAAGAATTACTCAAGCAATTGGTGCGTCTATTATTCCTGCTGAAACAATAAAAAGATTGTGTGCTGATTTAATTAAAAAAGTTAAATTAGACTTAAAAATTCCAGGTTTATTATTTATTGATACTCCTGGACATGCTGCTTTCTCAACATTAAGAAGAAGAGGTGGAAATTTAGCCGATATTGCAATTTTAGTTGTTGATATTAATGAAGGATTGAAACCTCAAACTATTGAAGCTATTGAAATTTTAAAAGAGTATAAAACTCCTTTTGTTGTTGCATTAAATAAAATTGATTTAATTAATGGTTGGAGATCTAATCCTAATTTAAGTTTATTAGAAGATATTTCGAAGCAAGGCGAACCAATAAGAAATGTTTTAGAACAAAAGATGTATGAATTTGTTGGAGAATTATTTAAATTTGGTTTAAATTCTGATAGATTTGATAGAGTTTCTGATTTTACAAAGCAAATTCCTATAGTTCCGATGTCTGTTAAATTTAAAGCAGGTTTGCAAGAATTATTAGTTACAATTACCGGATTAGCACAAAAATATCTTGAAAATAATTTGAAAGTAAATGTGAAAGGTCCTGCAAGAGGAACTATTTTAGAAGTAAAAGAAACAAAAGGTTTAGGAATTACAATTGATGTCATAATTTATGATGGTAAAATAAAAAAAGGAGATACAATTATTATCGGTAGTTTAGATAAACCTATAGTTACTAAAGTAAAAGCTTTGCTTATTCCTGCACCATTAACTGAAATGATGACTAAAGCTAAGTTTAATCCTATTAATGAGGCTATTGCTGCAACAGGTGTAAAAATTTCTGCACCCGAGTTAGAAAATGTAATCGCGGGTATGCCTTTGAGAGTTGTGGATAATTTAGAAAAAGATAAAGAAGAGATTCAAGAAGAAATTGAAGAGGTTTTAATTGATACTGAACAAGAAGGTATAACTGTAAAAGCTGATACTATTGGTGCTTTAGAAGCATTAGATAAATTACTAAAAGAACATGATATTCCAATTAAAAAAGCATCTATTGGTGAAATAACTAAAAAAGATATTATTGAAACAAAAACTCAAGAAGGTTTGAATAAATGTATTGTTGGATTCAAAGTGAAATTAAATAAAGAATCTGAAGAGATCCAAGATAAGCCTAAAATAATTTTACAAGATGTCATCTATAAAATAATTGATGAATATGGGTTATGGAGAAAGGAAACTGAAGCAAGTGAAAAAACAAAAGATTTAGAAGAATTAAAGAGACCGTCAAAAATACAAATTTTACCTGGTTGTGTGTTCAGACAAAGTAATCCTGCAGTTGTTGGTATAGAAGTTATAAATGGAGTGTTACAAACTGGAGTAAAGTTAGCAAAAGAAACTAAGAATGGTTTAGTTGAAATAACTGAGTTAAAAACGATCCAAGACAATAAAAAAGTTATACAAGAAGCTGTAAAAGGACAACAAGTTGCAGTTGCTTTATCCCATGTTACTGTGGGAAGACAAATAAAAGAGGGTGATTTATTATATGCTAATATTTCTGAAGAAGAATTTAGAAGATTAAAAGAGCTCAAAGGCAGCATTTCTCCTAGTGAGATTATAGTTTTAAAAGAGATTTCAAGTATACAAAGAAAAAAGAACCCTGTTTGGGGAGTTTAGGGGTTACAAATTAACCCCATTTGGCAAAGATTTTTTCATAAGTTTCGATTAATTGAAAATAACAAAATTTAACTATTGGTTTATATTCTTCAGTTTGAGTTTTATTGAGGTCTGCTTTATGTCCTTTAGTTAAAACTTCATAATAACTATTTCTTTTACTATTTTCAATAATTAAAGGAGGAAACGAATTTTTAATTAAAATTAAATTTAGTAATATTCTTCCAGTTCTTCCGTTTCCATCATAAAAAGGATGTATTCTTTCAAATTTTTCATGAAATATGGCTGCAAGTATTAATGGATTCAACAAAGGTTTATTTTTTTTATACCATTTTAATAAAATATTTAAATCAGTATAAATAAATTTAGAATCTGTTGTTTCGACTTCTGAACCAAGTATTCTAATATTATGTATTCTAAATTCGCCTGTTCTTAAATCTATATCTTTCAAAAGTTTTTGATGGATTAAAAGTATAGATTTCAATGTAATTTCTGGTTTTTCTTCAAGAATATAATTAAATGTTTCTCTTTCATTAATTAAATCATAAATTTCTTTTAAGTCTTTTCCCTGCGGAGAGAGGTTATCATTAATAAGTAAACTAGTTTCTTTTAATGAAATAGTATTCCCTTCTATAGCTGTAGTATTATGGATATAGCTTGTTTTAAAATCTTTAAACATATCTTCAATTAGTTTATCGTCTAATTTTTTTAATTTTTGTGAGAATTCTTTTTGTATATTATCTAATCTTTTGAGTTCTTCTATTGTTAGAAACTCTTCATTTATTTTAAATTCTTTATTTTTTAAATCTCTTTTTATTTCTAATTCTATTTCTTTAATTTTAGATTGAGGAATCTTAGATATTTTTTCATCTATTTGTTTTTTTGTAAGGGGTTCTTTTCCTAAGTAAGAAACAGTTTTAGTCTTAGTTTTATTTCCTAATCTTGAAGATATTCTTAAGTAAATATATTTATTTTTTCCAATTTTTTTCTTTTCTATAAACATAATCTTTTTAGGGGTTACAGATATATAAATGTTTCTTTTTTAGGGGTTACAAGTTAAAGAATACGCTTAAAATCTTGGTTTAATATCAAAATCTTTATAAAGAGATTGGAGTATTCAATAGCTGAAAATGACAGAATTTAAAGTTGTAATTGGAGATGCAAAATCACATAAATCCTACCAAAAGGTAGTTTCCGATGAAAATGCTAATAACTTAGTAGGCCATAAAATTGGCGATAAAATAAGTGGTCATCTAATAGGCTTAGAAGGGTATGAATTAGAAATAACTGGGGGAAGTGATTATTGTGGATTTCCTATGGTTAAGGCTGTTAATGGGATAGGCACAAGAAAGGTTCTAGCTATTAAAGGAACTGGTTTGACACAAAAAGGTAAGGGAACATTTCAAAGAAAAAGAGTTGCTATGAATACTATTCATGAAAAAACAGCACAAATTAATATTAAAATCTTAAAATATGGACATAATTCTATTGAAGATGCATTAGGAATAAAAAAAGAAGTTAAAGAAGAAAAAGCTGAAGCTCAATAAAATTAAAATATTATTTTAGTGGTGGTCTTTTTAATGCCTAAACAAGATAAAATTATACAACCGGAAATTAACATTGGCCTAGTAGGACATGTTGATCACGGAAAAACAACCCTCGTTTCTAAATTATCTGGTAAATGGACTGACACTCATTCTGAAGAAATTAAAAGGGGGATTACAATAAGATTGGGTTATGCAAATGCTTCTATTTATGAATGTAAAAAGTGTAAAAAATTTGTTACAAGGGCAAAATGTCCTGATTGTGGTTCTGATGCAGTATTTGTAAGAAAAGTTTCTTTTATTGATGCGCCCGGACATGAAACATTAATGGCTACTATGTTATCTGGTGCTGCAATTATGGATGCTGCTTTATTATTAGTATCTGCAGAAGAAATTTGTCCTCAGCCACAAACTAAAGAACATTTAACTGCTCTAGAAATAATTGGTTTAAAAAATATAATCATAGTTCAAAATAAAATTGATTTGGTTTCTAAAGAAGATGCAATTAAAAACTACAAACAAATAAAAGAATTTGTTAAGGGAACAATTGCTGAAAAGTCCCCTATTATTCCTATATCTGCACAATTTAATATTAATATTGACAAATTAATTAATGCTATACAAGAAACTTTTAAAACTCCAAAGAGAGAGGATAGTAAAGAACCTTTATTCTTTGTTGCAAGGTCTTTTGATATTAATAGACCTGGTTCAAAAATAGAAAAATTGTTTGGAGGAGTTTTAGGTGGAGCATTAAAACAAGGAAAATTTAAAATTGATGATACTATAATTATAAAGCCTGGAAGAAAAGTTGAAAGGCAAGGCAGAGTTTTCTGGGAACCTTTGAAAACCAAAATCGTTGGTTTAAGAACAGGAGAAGAAGATATAAAAGAAATTCATCCTGGTGGAAGTTCTGCACTTTTGACATTATTGGATCCTTCTATTGTAAAATCAGATACTTTGATTGGAAGTATAGTTGGTGTTGAAGGTAAGATGCCTGAGACAAGAGAGGAAATAAATTTAAAAATAATTTTACTTGAAAGAGTTGTTGGTGTAAAAGAAGAAACTGTTGTAGAGCCAGTAAAAAGAGCTGAAATTTTAATGCTTAATGTTAATTCATCTGCTACTGTTGGTATAGTAATTGAACAAAGAAAAGATTATTTTAAGTTAAAATTAAAGTTACCTATTTGTTGCAATAAAGAAGATAGAATAACTATTTCAAGAAGAATTGGAAATAGGTTTAGATTAATTGGATATGGAAACTTAGTCGAGTAATTATAATTTTTTTCTGACTTCATTCACGACAGGATTAAAACAAGCTTTTGCAAAATCTAATATATCCTGTGCTTCTTCTATGCTTGAATGATAACCATAATAATTTATATTGTGCCTTAATCTTCTTAGATTGTCTATTGCGCTTATTGGTCTGTTGGTATTAAGGTGTAGTTTTGTAATTTCATTTATTGCTTCAAGATGATCTTTGCTTTTTATTCCTTTAATCATCAACAATGCATCTCCAAGCATTCTAAAACATTCATAAATATTTCTTACTATTGTAAACGCAGACAAATCATTAACTTGTAAACTTAAGGTATAATTCATTTGTCTTTCTGCTTCTAAAGCAATACTTGTAGCCTCCTTATAGTCCGGTCTTTTTATTCTCATTGGGAGACCTCAAGGAATCCTTGAAGCTTAATTCCATTGGCTATATTCGCAAAAAGGTTGAGGTTTATATCTTTTCTAAAAAAAAGATGAATAGACAAAGAGACATTTTTTCTATATCCCATTTCTTTTATCTTTTCAAAATCTATTATTTTATATTTCCTGGAAGTTCTTTAGCAATTGCAAAGGAAAAAATAAAAAAAGCAAATAAACTTTTTGAACTTGAAATGATGGAAGATGCAGTTTCTAATGCGTATTCTGCTATGTTTCATTCTTCAAGAGCAATACTTTTTAAGGATGGATTTAAAGAAAGAAGCCATTATGCAATTTTGGTTTATATAAAAGAAGCGTATTCTAATAAGATTGAAATGAAATTTATAAATGAACTAAATATTTTAAGACTCGAAAGACATGAAATTAATTATGGGCTTGAAAAAAAAGATTATGCCAAGAATGAAGTTGAAAGAACTATAAAACTAGTTTCTGAGTTTTTGATTGTTGCAGAAAAGTTAATTGTTTAATCTTCTTTAGCAATTTTAGTTACACTTACTACTTTATCATTGGATTTAGAGTTCATTAATTTAACTCCTGCTGTGTTTCTTCCAATAGTTGAAATGCCTTTTACAGGTGTTCTTATAATTACACCTTTTGAGGTAATAAACATGACCTCATCTTCATCTGTTACTGTGACCATACCAACAACTTTACCATTTCTGTCAGTTGTTTTTATGTTAATAACTCCAGAACCGCCTCTTTTGATTAGTCTATAATCTTCAATTGGACTTCTTTTTCCGAATCCATTTTCACATATAGTTAAAACAGTAGTATTATCTTCTGAGATAGAGGCTGAAACAACATCATCATCTCCTTTTAAAGAGATTGCTCTAACACCCATTGCAGTTCTTCCAATTGGTTTGGCGTCTATTTCATCAAATCTTATAGCCATACCATTAGCAGTTGCGAGTATTAATTTTTTGTATCCATCTGTAAAAATAACATTAACTAATTCATCATTGTCACGAAGTTTTATTGCTATAATTCCACCTGATCTTGGATTAGCAAATAAGTCTATGAAACATTTTTTAATTAAACCTTTTTTAGTAATCATTACAATATAACCTTTGTCAAAACTTTTAATTGGAATAGTTGAAGTTACACGTTCACCTTGGTCTAATTTAATTAAATTAATTAGAGCTTTTCCTTTTGCATACCTTGTTCCAGTGGGTATATGATAGGCTTTTAACCAGTGAGCTTTTCCTTTATTTGTAAATAATAAGATATAATCTTTAGTTGAACAAGTAAATAATTGTTCTACTACATCTTCCTCATTTGTTTCAGTCGCAATAACTCCTGCACCACCTCTTCTTTGTTGTTTGTATGTGTCTAAAGGTATTTTCTTAACATAGCCTGAATGTGTGATGGTTATAACAACTTCTTCATCTTCTATTAATTCTTCTTCATCTGTTTCTTTGAATTCTTCAATAATATCTGTTCTTCTTTCATCTTGGTATTTATCTCTGATTGCTATAACTTCAGATTTTATAATCCCAAATATTTTTGATTCTGAAGCAAGTATTTCTTTATATTGTTCAATCATTTTCATTAATTCATCATGTTCTTGCATTAATTTTTCAGTTTCTAATGAAGTTAATTTTTGCAACTTCATATCAAGAATAGCATTTGCTTGTATTTCAGTTAAGGTAAAATTTTCAATTAATAATGAACGTGCTACATTAACATCTTTTGAAGATTTAATTGTTTTAACAACATTATCTATTTCCGAAAGTGCAATTTTTAATCCTAATAATATATGGGCACGTTCTTGTGCTTTTTTAAGTTCGAATTCCGTTCTTTTAATAACCACATATTTTCTATGGAATATGTATTGTTCTAACATTTGTTTTAAATTTAGAACAACTGGTTTGTTATCAACTAAAGCTAACATAATAACGCCAAATGTTTCTTTTAATTGAGTATGTTTATATAATTGATTAAGAATAACTTCGGGACTAGCACCTTTTTTAACTTCTATAACTATTCTAATACCTCTTTTATCACTTTCATCTCTTAAATCTGTAATACCTTCAACAACTTTTGTTTCTACTAAATTAGCCATTGTTTGTATTAATGACGATTTATTTACCATGTAAGGAATTTCTGTAACTATAATTTTTTGTTGATCTTTTTCAACTTCTATTTTTGTTCTTGATTTAACAACGATTCTTCCTCTTCCAGTAATATAAGCACTTCTTATTCCAGAAGTTCCACAGATACTTGCGCCAGTTGGGAAATCAGGTCCTTTTACAATTTCTATTAAGTCATTAATATTAATTTCAGGATTATCAATCATTGCTACTAGAGCATTCATAATTTCTGTAATATTATGGGGTGGAATGTTTGTAGCCATTCCTACAGCAATACCACTTGAACCGTTGATAAGTAAATTAGGAATTTTTGCTGGAAGAATTATTGGTTCTTGGGTTGTTCCATCAAAATTATCTGTAAAATCAACTGTTTCTTTGTCTATATCTTCGAGTAATTCTTCTGCAATTTTTTTTAGTTTTGCTTCTGTGTACCTATATGCTGCAGCTGAATCTCCATCTATAGAACCGAAATTGCCTTGCCCATCTATTAAGGGGTATCTCAATGAAAAATCTTGAGACATTCTAACTAATGCTTCATAAACTGAAGAGTCACCATGTGGATGATATTTTCCAAGAACATCTCCAACGATTCTTGCACATTTTGTATGTTTTTTATCATGAAATAATCCTGCTTTGTACATTGCATAAAGAATTCTTCTATGAACTGGTTTTAAACCATCTTTTGCATCTGGTAAGGCTCTACCAACTATAACACTCATAGCATAATCTAGATAAGATTCTTTAATTTCATCTTCAATTATCCTTTTTTGTATTTCAGTTGGCATATTCTATTTCTTTGATTTTTGAGAGTATATCTAATGGACTATCTGCAATAAAATGAGGTTTTTCTTTTTCTAAATCTTGTTTAGAACCAAAACCGTAGGAGCAAGCAATAATATTACCTATTCCTGCTGCTTGTATATCTTCTATAGTATCTCCAAGGTAAATAACCTTTTCAGGGTGAACATTAACTTTTTTCATTGCAAGATTAATATGGTATGGATTAGGTTTAACTTTATTAAAATCTATAATTCCTTGTACATAACTAAATAAATTATTTAACTTATAATTTTTTAATTTTTGTTCTATTATTTTTTGATTAGCACCACTTATTATAATTAATTCATATTTTTCATATAATTTTGATAAAACCTGATCTATACAGCTAAATAATTTAGGTGAATGAATTTGCATAACCTTGAGATATATTTCTTTTTGTTTGCTTAGATTTTCTTTTAAATCTTTTTCGGGCAAACCTAAATCCTTCAACATAGCAAGAATATCATTTTTTGAGAAGTTTCTAAATTGTTCTAAGGTTCTTATTTTAATTGGGGCGTTTAATTCTTCACTTGTTTTTTTCCAAACTAGATAAGCGGCTTGTAAACTATCTACAATTACACCATCATAATCAAAAGCTATAGTTCCCATTTTAAATATCTAAATTTTTAACCTCTTTTGCATATTTTTGTATAAATTCTCTTCTTGGTTCAACTTCATCTCCCATTAATACAGAGAATAATTGATCAGCTTCAACAGCATCTTCAACTGTAATCTGTTTTAATATCCTATTATCTGGATCCATTGTTGTTTCCCAAAGTTGTTCAGGATTCATTTCACCTAAACCTTTATATCTTTGAATATTTGTAGAATCTTTTCCAATTTCACTTAAGAGTTTATTTAATTCGTCATCTGAAAAAGCATAGTAATTTTTTTTACTTTTTGAGATTTTATATAAAGGTGGATTTGCTTTGTAAATATAGCCTGATTCTATTAATTGATTCATATAACGATAGAAGAAAGTCAACATTAAAGTAGAGATATGCGCACCATCTGTATCGGCGTCAACCATAAGAACAATTTTGTGATATCTTGCTTTTGTGAGATCAAATTCTTCACCAATACCTGTACCAATTGCAGTAATCATAGTTCTGATTTCATCATTTGCAATTATTTTATGCAATCTTGCTTTTTCTACATTTAGGATTTTACCTTTTAAAGGTAAAATTGCTTGGGTTTCTCTGGTTCTTGCAGTCTTTGCACTATTGTGCACAAACACTCCTGAAGCTAAAGCAAAATTATGAGTTTCTGGAACTTCTATATCATAAACGTCCATTTTTTGGTTAAGGGCTATAATCCTCTTTATTTTATGATTATATAATTTTAAAGCTTCTTGTAATTTTTCTGGTTGATTATCAAAGAATCTTTTTAAAAGCGTTTGATAACTGAGTAAATTTTTATTGTTTAATTTTATTCTTAGATTATCATAACTTTCTAAATTTCCTGAATCATCATAAATTAATTTTATTAGTTTCATTGTATTTTCAAAATAAACTTTATTATATGCTTTTTTTCTTTTTTCTCTAAATTCTTGCGTCCATTGTTCCTTAGTTTTTTTCGCTCTCCATTGTTTTAATGTTGGATTATTCCATTGAACTATAGCCTTTTTTGAAAGTTCCACTTTTTTATGTGCATTTTTTTTGAAATATTCTTGAATTCTTTTTGATTGAGCAGTTTTGTTTTCTTTTTTTGACCAATATTCTTTTTGTAATTTATTTAATAATTCTTTATTTTTCTTTTGATAGTCTTTATTGGAATGGTAAAATTCCAAGAATTTTTTAGTCATATATTTTTTATACTCTTCATTTTCCCATTGTAATCTTGTATTTTTTGAAAGAATTTGTCTTGTTTTTGGTTGTTTCATTCTTTCACTTATTTTTTTTCTAAATTCTTCGGTTTTTCTAAGAATTCTTAATTTTTCTTTTACTTCTTTTTTAAGAAGAGTTTTATGTACTAATCTTTGATGATATTCTAAATGTTCTTGTTTTTTCATTCTAATCAAATTATTTGGATCATTATTTAGTTTGTTAAAGTCTATATGATGTCTACAGTCACCTAAGGAAGAAGTATAGATTCCTTTTTCAAGGTTAAATTTATCAGCTAGCAAATGTGTAAATATCCATTTATTTGAATTTGGCTGAAAGACCATTTCATATCCTTTAATGGTGATATTTTTTCCTAATTCAGAAAGTTTTCTGTTTAAAGGCATGATAGAATCTAATTTTGATAATTCTTCTGCTTTTTTATAAGAACCATCTTTAATCATAAATGGATGATCTGAAGTACATATTATTTCTTCATTATTATCTAAAACTAATTTTATTACTTCTGTATTTTTTTTAGTAATTCTAGGATTTTTTATTTCTTGTATTCCAATTTCTCCATTTTTTAGAATAGTATAACAATAATTTTTTTTACCTTGATTATATTCATTTACTAAATCTTTAAAAGATAAGTTTCTTCCATCAGTTAAAGCAACTTTTGTATCTCCTGAAAAACATCCACCTGCTGAATCTCCTTCAACAATAAAGATCTCACATTTTGCAGGATCTTTCTCTTGACAATCTGCTAATTTTCCAGGTAAACCTGAGCCACCAAGAATAGTCTTTCTTCTTGTTAGTTCTCTTGCTTTTCTTGCAGCTTCTCTTGCATTTGCAGCTAAGATTGATTTTTGGACTACAATTTTTGCAGCTTCTGGATTTTGTTCAAAGAAAGTAGCTAACTTATCAGTAACCATAGAATCAACTATGCCTTTTACTTCTGAATTTCCTAATTTTGTTTTTGTTTGTCCTTCAAATTGAGGCTCAGGAATTTTTACAGAAATAACACAAGTTAAACCTTCTTTTAAATCTTCTCCAGTTAAATTAATATCTCCTTTTAAAAATCCATGATCTTTTGCATAATTATTTGCTACTCTTGTTAAGGCAGTTTTGAAGCCAACTAAATGAGTTCCACCTTCATGAGTATTAATTGTATTTACAAAAGAAAATAGAGTCTCTTGATAAGTTTCATTATATTGTAATGCGATTTCAATTCCAATATTATCTTTTTGTCTTTCAAGATAAATAATATCATGTAATTTTGTTTTCGTTCTATTTAAATATTCAACAAAAGATTTTAATCCACCTTCATAATAAAATGTGTCTTTTGCTAAAGTTCTTTTATCTTCAATAGTAATTTTTACTTTTTTATTTAAGAATGCTAATTCTCTTAATCTTGTTGCAAGTGTTTCATAATTAAATTCTGTTTCTGGAAAAATTAAATTATCTGGTTTGAATGTAACTTTAGTTCCTTTTTGTGAAGTTTCTCCTTTTTTTTGTAATTCTAATAAAGGATTTCCACGCTCATATTTTTGATAGTAAATATGCCCATCTCTTTTCACTTCAACTTCAAGCCATTCTGAAAGCGCATTTACACAAGAAATACCAACGCCGTGTAAACCACCTGAGACCTGATAAGTTTTTTTATCAAATTTTCCACCGGCATGTAATTTTGTTAGAACAATTTCTACAGCAGATTTATTATATTGTTTGTGAATATCAACAGGAATACCTCTACCATTATCATCTACCGTTACAGAGCCATCTGTGTTAATAGTAACTAAAATCTCTGTACAGAAGCCAGCTAATGCTTCATCAACACTATTATCTACTGCTTCATAGACTAAATGGTGAAGGCCCCTTATGCCTGTATCACCTATATACATACTAGGTCTTTTACGAACAGCTTCAAGTCCTTCTAAGACTGTTATATCCTCAGCTTTGTAGCTAGTTTCTGGCATTTTTTTTGTGTTTTTAAGGTTTTAAACCATGTTTAGAACAAATGAATTAGATTTCGTATGTTTAAAAAGGTTTCTATTAACTAAAATGTATTTAAATAGGTTTATAGAGTCTATAAATGCAGAAAAACATTAAAAAATCGAGTTTTTTACAAAAGTTTATAAATAACTTGTTGAAAAATTGCTTTTTAAGGGTTAATGACTCAGAATTTGCTTTCTAAGTCCTCTTGATTTTTTAATCTTTCTGAATGACTACTTAACCTTGAATCTAAAAAGTTATGGATTTTATTGTATAAATTTTTGTAATTTTCTGAATGTTTTGTTTTTGGTATTTCATTGAGTATTCTAATATATGCAAAAAGAGTATTATAGCCTAAACGAGGCAATAAATCAGGATTATGATCTAAAAAAATGGTTGCTTTTTTGTATTGCTTTTTAGAAATATAACTAATAAATTCTGTGCATAAGGAGTTGATATCCTTATTTAATGGTTTTTTTTCTTTAACAAGTTTATTTTCAGACATACTAAATCTCTTTATCTCTTCTTTTATTATAAAATTAAATTAGAATTGTTGATTAAACCTCATCTATCTCGTTTAAAAGGTCATTTGCAGTTCTACCAACATAGGGTCTTACTCTTAAGCTACTACAATAAGGGCATCTTGAGGCGAGTCTACTCTCTGATGTTCTTGAAAATTTATAACCGCAATCCACACACTCATATTTTTCTTTAGGGGGTATTTTTGGTTTATTATCTTGTGCTGGATTAGACTGAGAATTGCAATTTCTACAGGTTATTACTTTGTTTTTTCCTATAATTATAGTACTTGCTTCTACATGCTTTCCACATTTTGAGCATTTGACTAATACGCCTACCATATTTTCCCTCCGTGATTAATTTTTGGAGTATAATCAAATATTTAAAGGTTTGGGTATCCTTTGAAAAAGATGTTTAAAAGCTTGTTAAATGGATTTTTAAGGTTTTTTAGCTCTTTCTTGGGTTATAAAATTCAAAAGTAGAAAAGCTTATAAATAGTTGAATTATTTACTATTGTATGGTAACAAAAATGCTTATTAAAACTATATTTGGGAAATTGTTTAATTTAAAGGTAGTTTTGGCTTTTTTATTAATTTTAATTGGGTGGTATGCAAATTCAGTATATTCTGTTGGAGTACAAAATCCTTTTTCTGTGAATTCGCCCGAGCAGTATTCTCCTGCAGATAGAATCCAAAATCAAGACATTAAAGTTTATTCTGATGGAGTATATATTACTTTAAAAAATGCAGAATTAGCTAATTATGCAGATACAAATTCTATGGATCCATTTATAGATAAAGGTGCAACAGGAATTGAAATTATTCCTAATTCTGAAAGTGAAATAAAATTAGGAGATATAATTGCTTTTGGGCAAGGAAGCAATTTAATTATTCATAGAGTTATAAAAATTGGTGAAGATGATTATGGAAAATATTTTGTAACTAAGGGTGATAATAATACTGAAAATGATGGTATCAAAGTAAGATTCGACAATATAAAATATATATTAGTTGGAGTTTTATATTAAGCTGATTGATTTAATTGATTTTTTAAAAGAGACTAAATATTGGGACTCTTCAAAAATAGATGAAGTATTTTCTTCTTTTGATAATTAAGTTATTCATATAGCATATAGCCTATAGTTTTGCAAAGATAAGAACAGACTTATTTAGCTTAGAAGAAATTATTCCAGATCCGTTATCTTTCCAAATCAAAATAAAAAAGAATTTGAAAAATATATTAATAATTATCCTTCATTTAATATGTATCTTCCAGAGTATAAAGTTGGAGTAATGCAAGAAAAAAAAGTTTTGCCTTATTTAAGATATTTATTACAAGGAAAAGTGATTAAAGATGCCAAAATTATAGAAGCGATAGAAGAAAAAGGAAAATATAAGTGTTCAATTAAACTTGCAAACGCTTTAGATAATTTTGGTTCGGGAGGAATTTTAGCTTCAATAAGATTTTTATCTGAAAAATATTTTATTCCAAATAAAATTTCTATTTGTTTACTTAGAACAGGTGTTATCTTAAATAAGGGAGATAAATTAATATTTGATTTAGATAGAATGGTAGTTTATAATCCTAAATCAAAATAAAATTTTTAAAATTGCAAATCCAATTAGACATCCCGCAATTATAAACGGCATTGCAGGATAAAATTTTTTCTTTTTGCTTAATAATAAAAGTGCTAATAACCCTAAACCTGCGAAAAATGAGACTATAAGACTATAAAAGCTATAATCTCTGAATAATACAGCTGCAAAAATTAACGGAAATCCTATGTCTCCTCCACCAAGAATTGCAAAGTTTTCAGATTTTTTTCCGTAAAGTATCATTAATCCTGCAAACACTTTTAGTTTTGTTTGATATTTTGCGAGTTTTATCATGTGTTTTGTTTTCCAGACTGCAATCATATCATAAACTGAAATAACTAAAAGAAGAATTATTATTGAAATCACTGAAAAAATATTAAAAAATAGGACTGCTAATCCAGAATACATAATTAATTCTGGTAAATTGTGTGTAATTAATGATCTTTTGAAAACTTTTAGTAAAGCTAATATTATTCCAATTACTCCAGCAATTAAACTTCCTAAGAATGGAGTTAAAGCTATTGCACAAGTAATTGCAATTGTGAAAATAAACCAAAATTTCCACAAAACATTTGCATTGAGTCTGACTAATATCAGTGCAAATATCGTTCCGATTAAAAATAAGATAATTATTGGTATGTATGAAGTTTCTCTTTCAAATTGAGGATAATCTAAATCATAGGGTAATTTGTTTAATTTTTCTATTTTTTCTCCAGATGCAGAGATTTCAGTTGAATAATACTTTGAAATTACAAAAATACCTATTGTTTGAATAATTAAGAATAAGAAAACTAAAATTAAAGTTATTTTTAAAGTGTGTTTCATAGGTATAAATTATTTCAAGGTATATAAAAACCTTTTTAAATTTTAGATTATAAATCAAAAATAGGCTTAAACTATCACTCTGTAATTAAGACAAGAATTTAATAACTAATTTAATATTTACTTGTTGATGACTATACAGATAGAGGCAAAAGAGATTAGTAAGTCTTTTGGCAAGTTAGATGTTTTAAAAAATGTAAAATTAGCCGTTTCACAGGATGAAATCTTTGGAATTATAGGTGAATCTGGTTCTGGTAAGACAACTCTATTAAATATTATTGTGGGATTTATGGATTCTGATTCTGGAAAGGTTTTGTTTGAGTCTAAACCTATGTCTAAACCTATAAAGAATATAATTGGTTTTGCAACACAAGAAAATTGCGTATATAATAAATTGACTGTACAAGAAAATCTTAATTATTTTGGTAAGCTGTATAGTTTGACTGATAAACAGATTAAAGAAAACAGTGAGAGTATATTAAAATTAGTTGAATTATATGATTATAAAAATATGCTTGCAGAACATCTTTCTGGGGGTATGCAAAGAAGATTAAATATCGCTTGTGCATTAATACATAATCCTAAAATTTTGATATTAGATGAACCTACTGAAGATTTAGATCCGATATTAAGAGAAGAAATAATAATGTTAATTAAGAAGATAAATTCTCAGAAAACAACTGTAATTATGACTTCTCACTTGCTTGATGAAGCTGAAAGAATATGTGACACAATTGCCGTTTTGCATAATGGAATAGTTATTGCTTCAGGAAGTCCTCATGAGCTAATAGACACTTATTCAAAGAGTAAAGAAATTGTTATTAAAGCTAAAGATGCTGATTTTAGTAAGGTTTTGAATATAATTAAAAGTATTAAAGAAGATAAAATTATACAAAGAAGAGAGGAAGAAATTGTAGTTTATACTAATGATAGCGAAGATTTATTCCCTAAAGTTGTTCAGAAAATTGATGAAGCCAAACTTGATTTAATCAAATTAGAATTGAAAAAACCTTCTTTATATGAAGTATTTGAATTCTTAGTTAAAAAAGTTCAATTAAAACAAATTAAGCAAGATGAAAAACTTAATGAACAAAAAATAGTTTTGCCTAAAGAAGAGGTTGCTAAATAATGTCAAAATTAATTGCAATAATAAAGAAGAATTTGAAGTTATTAACTAGATCTACTTCTTCTTCATTAGTTATGATTTTAGGGCCACTTATTTTAATTGCATTAGTGGGTGTGGCATTTAATACTTCATCTTTGTATGGTGTAAAACTTGGAGTTTATTGTGAATCTTATAATGAGCTTTCGAATTCCCTTGTTCAAAGTCTGGAAGATAATCAATTTAAAATAATAAAGGTGAATTCAGAAGCAGAGTGTACTGAAAAAATAAAACAAGGAAGTCTAAATATTTGTTTAAAAATGCCTGCTAATATGGAAATATCTAATGAGGCTAAAAATACAATTACATTTTATATTGATAAGTCGAGAATGAATTTAGTTTATGCTATTTTGGATACTATTTCAGACAAAATTTCTCAGAGATCAGATCAATTAAGTTTAGAATTAACTAATGTATTATTAACTACTATTACCTCGGCTAAAGACGAGTTAAGTGCAAAAAAGTTAGTTGTTGCAGAAGTGAGTTCTACTATGGTGGATTCATCTTCCAAATTAGATGTAATAAATAAAGATTTTTCAAGTATAAATTTAACAAGTAGTTCTTTAAATACTACTACAAGCTACAATTCTTTCTTAAATAGTGCAAATTTGAGTGAAGATGATAAAGAAAGTTTGGGTGATGTTGTTGAAAAAATGCAAGATGTAATTGATGATTTAAATGTTAAATTAAATACTGCATCTACAAAAATTGTAACTGCAAATACTCAAATTCAAACAATCAAACAATCCATTGATACCTCTTCCCCTAAGATTGCAAGTATTTCTACTGCTATGGATAGTATTCTTACTAGCATAAATGCGATTAAAGTAACTAAAGCAGAAAATATTATTTCTCCTATAACTACAGAAATAAAAACTATAACTCTTGAAAAAACACATTTAAATAATTTAATACCTGCATTGATGTTATTAGTCTTAATGTTTACAACTTTATTATTATCTTCTACTACTACTGTTGAAGAAAAATTATCTAAAGCTTATTTTAGAAATTTCATTACACCTACACCCCAAATCTTATTTATGCTTGGAACTTTCTTAACTAATGTATTAGTTGTTTTAGTTCAGTTTGCAATTATATTTGGAGCATTGTACTATTTCTTACCTTTAGCACCTGCACAAATAGGTTATGCATTGGTTTTAATTTTATTATGCGCAATTGTATTCACTTTGTTAGGAATGGTAATAGGATATGTATTAAACTCAACTGAAACTACAACTTTAGCATCTATAACTATTGGAAGTTTGATACTATTATTTTCAAATACTATTATGCCTACAGAAGCATTACCTCTGGCTATAAGAAGATTTGTTGATTATAGTTCTTTTGTTATTGGTGAAAGTGCGTTGAAAAAAGTAATGTTATTTAATTATGGTTTAGATAAGGCTTTATTTGAAATCTATGTTTTGTTAGCTTATGCCACAATCTTCTTTGTTGCTATAATTTTAATACAACAATCAACAGGCAGATTATACAAATTAACTAAAAAGTTCACAAGAGGTAAAGAAAGTCACCTTGATATAAATAAGAGATTACATCCTGATGAAAAGGCAGTTGCTACAAAGGTTGTAAAAGATAAAAAAGAAGTTATTAGCAAGAGAGGTTTAAAGATTGAACATAAATTAAACCCAAGAGTATTCTTTAGAGAGCATAAGTTAGACTTGCATATTATAAAGAAAAAATAGCAATATTTAAATAAATCTACTTCTAAAGGCTTATTATGAAGGTAACACCCTGGGAAGTTGAAGGTTCTATTGATTATGATAAGTTGATAAAAGAATTTGGTGTTCAAAGATTAGATAATAAATTGTTTGAAAGGTTGAAGAAGCATACCAAAACTTTACATCCTATGCTATCAAGAGGTATTGTTTTTGTTCATAGGGATTTAGATTTTGCATTAAAAGAATATGAAAGTGGAAAAAACTTATTTTTATATACTGGTAGAAGTCCGTCAGGACCAATACATATAGGTCATGTTTTTGGCTGGGAATTTACAAGATGGTTACAAGAAAAATTGGATTTAGAATTATGGTTTCAATTTCCAGATGAAGAGAAATTTTTGTTTAAAGAAAATTTAAGTTATGAAACTGCACAAAAGTATTTAAAAGAAAATATGTTGGATATAATTGCGCTTGGTTTTAATCCAAAAAAGACCCACTTTATTATTGATACTAAACATGCTTCATTAATGTATTCAGAAGCAGTAAAAGTTGCAAAGAAAATTACCTTTTCAATGGTAAAATCAAGTTTTGGTTTGAATGATTCTACTAATATTGGTGCAATATTTTATACTTCAATGCAAGCAGTTCCAGCATTTTTACCTTCTATAATAAATAATAAAAAATTAGTTTGCTTAATTCCACATGGTGTAGATCAAGATCCTCATTTTAGGCTAACAAGGGATATTTTACCTAAATTAGGTTATTATAAGCCTGCTTCAATACAATGGATGATGATACCTCCTTTACAAGGTGTTCAAGGTAAAATGCAGTCTCATAATTCAGATGCAGCAATTTTCTTATCTGACACCCCTGAACAAGTTAAAAAGAAAATAAATAAATATGCTTTTTCAGGCGGGCAGGCAACAATTGAAGAACATAGAAAAAAAGGTGGAAATCCTGAAATTGATGTCTCTTATCAATATTTGAAAGCTTTTTTTGAACCAGATAATGAAAAATTAAAAAAAATACATGATGATTATAAATCTGGAAAATTACTGACTGGAGAATTAAAACAGATTTTAATTGATAAGATAAATAAATTCTTAAAAGAACATCAAGAAAGAAGAAGAAAAGCTGAAAAAGAATTAGATAAATTTATTTTCAAAATGTAATTATTTTGAGTTAAGTTTTTTCTCTAACTCTTTTTTATATTTTATAATGTTTAGTTGCATAACTACTTCTAGATTTAGATCTTTTAGAGCTTGATTAATTTTTTCTTCTGAAGCAAATTGTGTTAATGCTTTTGATTTAGTGTTGATTATCTTAGGGAGGAGGTTTTCTATTAAATTGTTACACCAAATTATTTCTTGTTTAATTTGCGGAGTTTTTAGTTTTTTTATTTTATCTAGCTTTAATTTGATTTTATCCTCTAATATTGAGAATTTCTTTTTGTCTATAAAGTCCATAATATACTAAAAAAGCAAAAATATATAAATAATTTTTGTTTTTCGGCTTGTTATGGTAGAGGTTTTGCAGGCAATTTGGAGTGTTTTTTTGGGTATCTGATTTTTCTAAGAAAGCAGATGCAAAAGAACAAGCAACTTGTTTAATTTATGATGCTTTGAATAAAGAAAAGATTTCAATATCTTATCCAGCGCATACGGCTCTAATGAAAAAATTTGAATAAATTTATTTGCAATATCCTTTAATTGTAGCGAGTGCTTGGCAGATGGTTCTTATATCTTTAGTATTACTAGAAATACTTGGATTAGGCATATATTTGACTGCGTTTAAGGCCGCGTCATAAACTTTTTCTAGTTCTTCAGCATTAAATTCGTTTAGATGGATGCCTGTCACGATTACTCTTCCATCAGATAAGGGTTCTATTTTTTTATCTATTTGTTTTCTGGCGAGATCTCTTGCTTTAATAAATAACTCTGTTGCTTCTTCTGCAGTAATTACTTTTTCTTGGGAATATAGTTCTGGGAATTCCCACCAATTTAATATTCCCTCTAAGGTCGGATTTTCTTCAGGATTGGTTAAATCTTTTATTCCTGTATAAACCATTATTTTGTTGTTATAGGGTGCAACAGAGCATTCTCTTTTTTCCCTATTATTTCTGCACAAGATTTTTCTGTACTCTTCGAAATATTCTTTAAAGTTAATTTCTTTAATTTCACTTTTCCCAAGATATTTTTTTAATTTTTTTGTAACTTCTGTTTCATTCATATTTCTAACATATCTTGATTTCATTAATTGAATTAAAAAAGGATGATAGGTTGAAAGATTTTGGAATTTTTTTGTAAATTCAATGTATGATTCAAATGCTTTACTTTCAAATTTTAATTTTTCATTTATTTGAGTGTAAATATTTTCTATTTCAAATGGACTAAAAACATTTATTTGTCTGTCTTTTGTTCCTAAAATTGTAACTTTGTTATTTAGAACTTCCCATTCTCCAGAGTCATTTTCTAAAAAAGGCAATAAATTTTTATAAATTGAGAATGTTTTGAATGAATCAGGTGTAAAATATAATTCTATCTTCTCAAATTTATTTTTTGATTTATTATAATCAACTTTGAAACTATGGGCACCATGAAAGCTTATTCCACCCTTGCTAGTTAAATGGCCTGAATCTTCTAAGAATATGTTGCTTATTTTGATAATTCTATCTAATAGCACATTTTCTCTTAGTTCATTGTCTGTAGCCATGAGGTTATATAAACCTAATAAATTTATAAGACTAATGCATTTCTATTGAGATGTTATTACCTTTAAATAACAAACTCGGAAAGTTTTATAAACATTTGTGAGCTATTGTTCTTAGTTGTTATACAAAATACGGGTGAAAAATGATAGTTAAAGAAGAATTTTTAAACAAAATAAAAAACTCATTTGAATTAAATATTTATGAAGCTAAAATATGGACGGCTTTACTTTCTAGAGGTATTTCGACAGCTGGTGAATTAAGTGACATTTCTGGGGTTCCAAGATCAAGAAGCTATGATGTTCTTGAGAGTCTTGAAAGGAAAAGCTATATTATAATGAAATTAGGGAAACCAATAAAATACTTGGCTGTAGAACCTAGTGAGATTATAAATAGGATAAGAAAGAATGTAAAGTATGATACTGAAAGAAAACTTAAAACTTTGGAAGATATAAAAACAACTGATTTGTTTGGAGAGTTAAACTTGTTACATAAACAAGGAATAAGTTTTATAGAACCTGCTTCTTTATCCGGTTCATTAAAAGGAAGAAATAATATTTATGATCATTTGGATTCATTACTTAGAAACGCAGAAAAATCTGTAGTTATAGTAACAACTGCAAAAGGATTGATAAGAAAGAATGAAGCACTTAAGAAAACTTTAAGAAAATTAAAAGCAAAAGGAGTTAATATTAGAATTGCTGCACCTGTAACAAAAGAATCTAGTTATGCAGCAGAAAGTTTAGCAGAAGTTGCAGATGTTAGAAACACTAAAAGAGTGAATGCAAGGTTTGCAGTTGTGGATAATAAAAATCTTTTATTTATGGTTATGAATGATGAGGATGTTCATTCAGCATATGATGTAGGAATTTGGGCAGAAACTCCATTTTTTGCTTCTGCTATTGAGGGCTTATTTAATGTTGTTTGGGAAAAATTAGAACCAATGGGAGAGGCTGTTAAAAAAATAAAAGTTACTGCTTAAATTTAAAATAATTGGTTATCATAATCACCTCTTTTCCCAGGAAAAAGCTCTCCCTGCAAGGGGCTTTTTCTTGGGTTTATAATATAAATACTTATAAAAATGAAATTTACAAATTTTGTCGCAATTGATAGGATAGATTTTATTAGAGCATATATTCAAAATTTAAATGTAGATACAGATTATAGAATTTATTTTCAGGAAGAACATCTCATTCCAAATACAAATTATATAAAAAACGCATTTAATAGTCTAAATAGTAACTATTTAGGTAATAATTTAATTATTATCAGTTTTAGTTCTTTGATAAAATTTGGAGAAGATAAATCTCTTTGTGTAGATCCTTCTGATTCCCCTCTTGAAAGAATATTAAATAAATCTAATAGTAAATTTATAATAAGACAAAGTTTTGAGGATAAATTAAAAAAATTACCTAATTTGTTATATTTCACAGCTGATTCTCCAGGAAATAGGCAAATGAAGCGATTAAGAAGCTATTTAGTTTAAATATAAAGGCAATCTTTTTAAATAAGTATATTTTTAATCCTTTTAGTATGAAAGATACTGCAAAAGAGACAGAATTAAGTAAGATAGTTGAAACTTTGCACCCATTAGAAAGAAAGGTTTTGCCTTTTCTTAGCCAAGCTTCTAGTTTAAATGAACTTATGAAAAAAACGTCTTTAAAAGATGTTGAAGTAATGAGGGCCTTGCAATGGTTAGAAAATAAAAAAGTTTTAGTAATTTCTACTTTATTAGACGAAGTTATTGTTCTGGATAAAAATGGTATAAAATATAAAAAAAATGGATTGCCTGAAAGAAGATTTTTAAAAGTTTTAAAAGAAAAATCAAAAACAATAGAGCAACTTAAGAATGAGACTAAATTAAATCAAGAAGAATTTTCTATTTCAATTGGTGTTCTGAAGAAAAAAGGTTTGATAAAGCTTGGAAAAGAAGTAGAATTAACTGATTTAGGAAAAAAAGCTTTTAATGAATTAACACTTGAAGAAAAATTTATCCATCAATTACCTTTGAACATTAAAGAACTAAAACCAGAACAAAAATATGCTTTGGAAGAACTCAAGAAAAGAAAAGAAATAGTAAATATAGAATTAGTTAAAGAGAAAAAATTTGAATTGACTGAACTTGGAAAAAGATTAGCTAAAATAAAAGTCCATAATACTACTTTAGAGCAATTGACTCCAACTATATTAAATTCTGGTGCTTGGAAGGGTAAAACCTTTAGAAGATATGATGTATCTATTAATGTTCCTACTATTTTTGGGGGAAGAAAACACTTTGTTAATCAAGCTGTAGATAGTATAAAAAAAGTTTGGTTAAATTTAGGGTTTAAAGAGATGTCTGGAGATTTTGTTCAAACTTCATTTTGGAATTTAGATGCTTTATTTGTACCACAAGATCATCCTGCAAGAACTATGCAAGATACTTTTTTTGTTAAGAATCCTAAATTAGGAAAATTGCCTGATAAAAAAATAGTTGAAGCTGTAAAAAGAGTGCATGAAAATGGTGGTGATACAGGTTCAAAGGGTTGGAATTATAAATGGGATGAAAATATTGCAAAATTAAATGTTTTAAGAACACATACCACCACTTTATCTGTAAAAACCATTGCAAATTTAGATAAAAATAAATTACCCTTGAAATTTTTCTCAATAGGAAGAGTTTTCAGAAATGAAGCTTTAGATTGGAAACATTTGTTTGAGTTTGTACAAGTTGAAGGAATAGTAGTTGATAGAAACGCTAATTTTAGAAACTTATTAGGATACTTAAAAGAATATTATTATAAAATAGGATTTGATAAAATAAGATTTAGACCTTCATATTTCCCTTATACTAAATTTTCATTAGAAGTTGAGGTATTTGATGAGAAAAGAAAAGAATGGGTAGAATTAGGTGGGGCAGGTATATTTAGACCTGAAGTTATTAAACCTTTGTTAGGAGAAGATATACCTGTATTAGCTTGGGGACAAGGAATGGAGAGATCAATATTAAGATATTATAATTTAGATGATTTGAGAGAATTATATAAAAATGACTTAGCTTTAACAAAAAAAGCAAAGGAATGGATGTAAAATGGCTTTAATAGTATTTTCAAAAAAAGATTTGTTAAAATTGCTTGGGAAAAATATTTCTGATGAGATTTTAATAGATAGAATTCCTATGTTGGGGGTTTCATTAGAAAATTTTGGTGAACAGATAGAAATTGATGTTACACCTAATCGACCAGATATGTTATGTGTTGAAGGTTTTGCAAGAAGTTTAAGTACATTCTTAGGAATAAAAAAAGGTTTAAAAGAATATTGTACTAAAAAATCTGCAAAATACAAAGTTAAGATAGATTCTAAAGTAAAAAATGTAAGGCCTTGTGTTGCATGTGCTGTTGCTTTAAATGTTAAGTTAGACAGCTACACTATACAATCAATAATGCAAGTGCAAGAGAAATTACATTCTACACTTGGAAGAAATAGAAAAAAAGTTTCTATTGGGGTTTATGATTTAAATAAAATTAAATTCCCCTTAACTTATACTACTAAACCAAAAGAGTTTTGTTTTACTCCTTTAGAGCATCATATGCCTATGAGTTTGCTACAGATTTTACAAAAACACGCAAAAGGTATAGAATATAGGCATTTGCTCGAGAATTATAATGAATATCCCATTTGGATAGATGCAAATAAACAAGTATTGTCTATGCCACCAATTATTAATTCTCAAGAAACAAAAGTTACTGAAACTACTAAGAACTTGTTTATTGATATAACTGGTTTGGAGCAAAATGCTGTTGAACAATGTTTAAAAATAATTATTACTGCCCTAGCAGATAGAGGTGCAATAATCTATGATATTTTAAATTTAAATTTAAAATCTGATAAAATTAGGATCGATTTTAAATATGTAAATAAATTATTAGGAATAGAATTAAAATCCAATGAAATTGGAAAATTACTTGCAAAAATGGGTTATAGTTTAAATGGAAATATAGTTGAAGTTCCTTGTTATAGAACAGATATTTTGCATCAAATGGATATCGCAGAAGATATAGCAATTGCTTATGGTTATGAAAATTTTGTTCCTGAAATTGAGAGATTACCTTCTGAAGCAGAAGAAAGTAAAATTGAAATTTTAAAAAGAAAAATCTCAGAAATAATGGCAAGTTTAGGATTTGTAGAAACAAATAATTTTAATATTTCTAGTAAAGAGATTATGCAGAATAAAACGCTTTCAAATTTAGAATGTATAGAATTAGAAAATGCTTTAAATCAGGATTATAATGTTCTTAGAAGCTGGATTATTCCTTGTTTGATGCAGGTTTTAAAAGATAATAAGCATAATGATTATCCTCAAAAAATATTTGAGATTGGAAGAGTTTTCAAAAAAGGTGAATCTGAAACAGGAGTTTTAGAAACTGAAAGAATGGGTGTTGCAATTTGTAGTCAAACTGCAAACTTTACAGAAATAAGACAGATTTTAGATGCTTTATTAAGCTCTTTAGGTTTAGATTATGCAGTGGAAGAAACTGAGCATGCTTCTTTTATTGCAGGAAGAGTTGGAAGAGTATTAGTTAATGGAAAAAAGATTGCTTATATTGGTGAAACAAGACCTGAAGTTCTAGAGAATTTTAATTTAACAATGCCTGTTGCGGCATTTGAATTGAATGTAAGTGAGTTGTTGAAGATTCTGAAAGAATAAAACCGTTTAAAAAAGCGCTTGTCTTTAGTTAACCAAATAAACTAAATTTAAGTTTTTATTTATTGAAATCAATTAATCTTCTTAATAAAAAATAAATCTTTTAAAAAATAAACTTGCTTTAAGATTTATTTTAAAGTTGTGTAAAATATTCCTTGAGTATGCTGGCCATAGTACATAAACCAATTATTATTAATTTTAATTAAAGTAGGATCACAAGGTGGATTTTCTGGGAATTTTTTAAGTGGGTCTTGATTATTTGTATATTCAAAAATAGGTGTTGAGAATATTTCATTTTGATAATCTACATGATAAACGCCTGAATAAGACCAAAAATAAAGTCTTAAAATTCCATCATCCCATTCAATAAATTCTGGACCATCAAGTAAACCTTGAAATTGCTCATTTCTGCTATCTAAAGCTAAACCTTTTTTCTCAAAAGTTAATCCATCTTTTGAAGTAGCCCATAAAAATAATTGAATATTATTGTTTGGAACATCTGAGGGATATTTTTCATTAATAGTACCCCTATAAACCATTATATATTCATTATCTTTTTGAATTACTGTCGGAGCAGCTACATTTTCTAAATTTAGTCCAAGATTATTTATTTTATCTATTCTAATTCCGTCTTCATCTTTGAATGTTAATCCATCATTAGAAATTGCACTTTTAATTGAATCTTGAGTTTGATAATATAATCTATACTGATTATTTGGCAGTTTAATTATGGATGGAAAAGTTGCCCATTCTTTTCTTTCTCCTGATTCTTGAGTCCAGATTATTCCATCATTTGAAAGAGCAGAATAAACTTGACCTTTAAATCCTTGAACTTCTGGTTCTGCAGAATAATATATTCTATATTTTCCATTTTCTAAATTTATTATATCTGCATCAGCATATTTTCCAGGAATAACCACACTTCCTAAAGTCCATAAAGAATCTGAAAGTAAGTTTGATTGAAATTTTTCAGGTAATTCTAAAAGATTATTTTCGAAATTAGGTTCTTCAACTATTCCTGATGAAGGTAATTGTGAAAATGAATTTTCAGTTTTATTATTGCAACCGATAATAAGAACTAAAGTTAGAATTAAAATGATTCCAATACCTACGCTTGTTAATACTTTGTTCAATTTAATCTTTTAAAAGATATATTCGCTATTATTTAAATGCTTCTATGGGTCAAATTGAAAGTAAATAAGTTTAAAGCAAGAAAGGCATTTCAACTTCTACTTTTTTAATATAATTAATTATTTTTTGTTTTAAGAACTCTAACTCTTCAAGTATTGTTGAGAGATCTTGATATATCGTATTAATATTATCATAATCTCTATTTAATATTTGAAATGAGTTATGACTGAACTTTTTAATTACAGAAATAGTTTGTTTTAATTTGGAACTTATTTTTTTAGCTTTTTCAATTTCTTGTTTTTCTTCTATGATTAAGTTTTCTTCTGTTTGTAAGAAATTTGAAAGGTCTAACAATTTTTTAATATCTTCTCTCCAAATGGGAGTTGCATTTATCATAACAAGAAGATATTCTTTTGCTCTAAATAAATTCTGATTTAATAAAAAATTATAAAAGTTATGTTGTAGGGGATTTAATTTTGCTTGATTAAAAAAGAAATAAGTTTCTATAGCCAACATATCACCAATTATTTGTTTGTTTTCTGCTAAAGTTGGTCCAATTACGATTCCTTGACAAGAAACTGTGCTTCTTTTAAATAATCCTCCATTTGAACAAAGAAGCTTTCCCCAGATTGAGACACTTGAATTAGAATAATTTAAGAAATCTGTTTCTGTGATTTCTCCAAGATATTTTGTTTTAAATAATCCCTCTGCAATTGGAGCCATTATTTATTACCTAACCTATTCTTTCATCTAATTTTGGTTTTGGATGAGAGGATTGTTGAGATTTATGTTGCTCAATCATTGTTTTTGCTTCTGCTTCTAAATCAACGCCTAAATCTTTTAATGTTTTTATGTGTGCTTTCATAATTGATTCCACAACATTAATTAATTTTACAAATTCATCACGTTCTTTTGCTAAGGTTGCTAATGCTCCCTTATGATAACCTATTTGTTCATCTTTTGATTTTTCCATTTTAATTCCCTCCATATAACAAGTACGCTTACGTTCAACTTCGTTGAAAATACCTCAACAAGTTGAGTGTATCAACGCGAATGTACATCAGCTGAGCTGAATACATTGAAAAATATTACTTTTTCCAGGGACTATGTCCAAATTGTATAAATAAATCAAATTGTTTTTCAATTTTTGTTGGTAAAATTGGTGTGTCACATGCACCATAACACGAATTTAACCAAATATATATTTCTGCTTTAGTTTTTTCTTTTAAATAGTCTGATACTTCTAAAGCTTTTGGTTTTAAACCATCCGGAAATTGCACTAAAACTTGCTTAGCTTTAGTTTTTTTTATTTCTTTTACTATTTTGTTTAATTCTAAGTTATAATTCATAATTTATTTAAAAGTTGGTGTTTTTAAATAGTTTATGGATTTTAAGGCTCATGTTTATAGATTGTGTAAGCAAATTTCTAAGGGGAAGGTTTCTACATACAAAGAATTGGCTAAAGCTTTGAATTCTAAGGCTTATCGTGTTATAGGCCAGATTTTACATAATAATTATAACTCTACTATTCCTTGTCATAGAATTGTAAACTCTAATGGTGAGTTAGGTGGGTTTAATAAGGGTTTAAAGGCTAAAATTGGACTTTTTAAGAAGGGGGGTGTTGTGGTAAAAAGGGGTAAAATAGTTGATTTTAAAAATATACGGTGCTATTTTAGGTAATATGAAACTATTTGAGTTTATAACTAATATTTTTAAGGTACAAGAAGAGGTTAAAGAATTGAATAATGAAAGTATCATAGACTATACAAGAGAATTTATTTCTGAAAATACATATAGATTTAACTCTGAGTGCAGTGATAGTTTAAATTTGTTTAAGAAAAAGATAAATGAATTAAAAGATAATATTTCTTTGTTAGAAAATGCAGAGATTCCAAAAGCTCCCCCAACAGATGAAAAAGCAAAACTAATAATTTTGGATAATCGGAATGCTTATATTAGACATCTAAAGGGATTTTTAAATGAAATTGAGATTGATAAGTTTGAACTTGAGAATTTTCCAGAGTTTTATACTAAATTTAACTATTTAATAAATGAATTTGGAAAAAAGACTGAGAGAAATTTTTATATTGTTCATACAACTCTTAAAGAATCCTCTAATGTTGCATCTTCATTAAAGCAAGCAGATGAAATTTTAAAAGAAATTAAAGAAAGGTATGATAAATTTAGATTGGTAGAAGTTTATGAAATAAAAAATAAAGTGAATCTTTATTTAAAATCTCAAGATGAGGGTACTATTGCAGTTAAACAAAGAAAAGCGATTGATGAAAAATTAAAACAAATAGATGATAAAAGATTGGAACTTGCGAAGAAGATAGATGAAATAAGAACGAGTCCTAAGTTTATAGAAGTTATAGAACTTAAAAAAAGAAAAAGTGAAATTGATTCTAGGATAAAAGAATTAAGACAAAAAGCTTTAGAACAATTTATGCCCCTTGATAAAGCATTAAAAAAATATTCCAAATTAAATAAAGAGTTTCTAGTTGCAAAATATTCTGAAGAGCCCTTTGAAGCTTTAGTATTAGATGAAGAATTGAAAATAGTTGAGTATTTAAAAAATATAAAAGATGATATTTTAACTCTTGATCTTGATGAAAAGAAAATGGAAAGAGCTTTGAATACTATTGAGTTATTAAGTTCTGAAAAATTAAAACAACTCCAAGAAGAATATAATAAAATTGCATCAGAACATAAGATGCTTAGAAACAAAATAACTTATAATCAAATGGAAGAAAAAGCTAATATGCTTCAAACAGAATTAGATAATATAATTGAAAATCAAAAATTACTTAGAAAAAAATTATCTGAATTAAATGAAAGAACAGTTGTAAATGAAAATGAATTAAAGAATGAAATTGTTTCAAAATTAAAAGGATTTAATCGAGAAGTAGTGTTTAAAGAAGTTAAGGCCGATTCTATACCTGAGGAAGTTGTACAAGATGATTCTACAAGTTTATCTATTCAAGAGAGTATAAATATTTGACAGAAAACCTTATAAATGTCTATTTCTAATAGAATTATATGCGTAAAGAGGTGAATATTAAAGAGTTTGAAAAAGAGAAACTTGCTAAGATTGCAGAGATTAGTCTTGTACTTAAAAGTTATGAAGATATTTTTTCTAGTTTTGATCCAAGAAGATATTCTGAAAGAGCATTATCTGTTGATTTTTTAGACGAAGCTGAAAGAGCTAGTAGAGATAAAGAAAAAGGAAGTATTGATTTAGAATTATTACTTCCAAAGAAACAAAGAAAAATTCATTATGAAAAGATGATTAAAAGAAGATTAAAAGATCATTTTAAAAAACATTTCGGACTTCTTGCAATAGAAAAGAAAAAGTCTATTTGGATGGGTGGAGCATTTGTGTTTTCAGGTATAGTAATTATGTTTCTTGCCGCTTTAGTATATTTTAAATTAGGAGAATCAACTTTGTTTTCATCATTTTTAGTCGTACTTTTAGAGCCAGCAGGATGGTTTTTATTCTGGGAAGGTTTAGATATTTTAATCTTTGAACCAAAAAAAAGAAAGCAAGATTATATGTTCTATGAAAAAATGGTTAAATGTAGAATTCAATTTGCAGATTTCTAATTTTTTCTTATTATTAAATAAATAAAGGGGGTACTTAAAATGGATATTATTACTTTTATTATGAATTGTCCTGTTATTAAAGGAATGAGTGGTGCAATTCCATAGAAAGCAATTGAAATAAAGAAAATAGAATCTATTAATTGGCTTAAGATTGTTGAAAAATTATTTCTTAACCATAAAAATTTGTCTTTTGTAACTTTTTTCCAGAAAAGATAAAAATAAATATCAAAATAATGGCTGATTAGATAGGCAATTAGAGAAGCTAAAACTATTCTTGGTGTTAATCCTAAAACTTTTGCAAACATTTCTGAGGTTTCTAGTGCAAATGGGGCAGGTTTCCATAAAATTGCTATATAAATTGTAAGTACTAAAATTATATTTGCACAAAATCCGAAAAAAACTGCTCTCTTTGCAACTTTTTTACCATACAATTCTGCTAAAATATTTGTAAGCATGAAAGTAATTGAATAGGCAATTACACCTGCTGAAACTATAAAACTTCCAAATAAAACTATTTTATTTGCAAGGATATTTGAAATTACAACTAAAGAAGCTAAGATAACTGAAATTAATTCAAAACCATATTTTTTACTTAGTAAAACTATGATTGAAACTATGCTTAAGGTAACTAAAATCCAGATTAAAATTAATAAGATTTCTTGCATTTTTCTATTAAAATGGAAAGTCTTTAAAAGGGTTTGCGTTACTTTTTTGTATGGGAAAATTAGGTATTACAAAGCAAGATTTGGTGAGTTATAAAGAGTATTTTGCTTCAACTTATACTAAAAGAACAATTGCAGTTACACCTTTTGCACTTGTAGGTACTTATTTAGGGACAATACTTGCTCAAACCTATTTAGTAAGTCCTGAAAATATCCAATTAATAGGCAAATTAACTACTAATGATGCCAAGGTTATAGGTGGATCTTTGATTGGTGCGGCTTTATTAAGGTGGCCGAATTATATCTATTTGACGCATGAAAAGTCAAAGAATTTGGAGAATCGGCAGGGTTTTAAGAGGCATATTTTTAAGAGTTTTGTGTTTGGCCAGGCATGTGGGGCAGTGCATACAGCCATAAAATCTAGTATAATGTATTATTTAAACAATAAGTATAATGTAGATTATACACTTGCATCTGTATTGGGTTTTCTTACTGGAACTAGTGCTTATTTGTACTTAATGCATGTTTTAGGTACTTATTCGGGTTTGAGTAGAGATTATACTGAGAATGAGAATTTAGGTAAAGAAAGGGTTGAAAAAGGGGTGTTTTCTAATCAAAACAGTAGTATAGATAACAGATTTTAAGGTATTTTGGGGTTTTTTAGAGTAACTTTTGGCGAATTATAGCTAATTTAAAGAGGTGTTTTTTTTATTGATAGTGTAAAGTACGTTTGCTAAGGGGTTTTCCAGAGTAATATTGTCATTCTATATGAGTAGTAAAAATAGGAAGGTTTATATATAAGTTAATACTACTAGGTAGTAATAATATGTTAGTTTAGTGTAAATTGTTGTCTGGTTTTGCAGGAGTTTTTTTCTGCATAAATAAGAGAATTATCTTACAAAGAGAATTTTCTGAAAAAGACAACAAAAAGTACTGCGAAATAACCTTCAAAACAAAGGTATTTCAAAGTCGGATTTTTTGATTTTTTCTAGTTTTAAGTTTCTTAATTTTTAAGTTTTTTAACTCATTTTGCTTGTAATAAGTGGAATAGGTTGGAAAACAAGATTTAAAGCTAATTACTTTAGGAGGTGATTCTTGTGATGGGATGATCTCTGAAAAGATGCTTATCTAAATTTCTAGTTAAACTAGAACAGAGGTACCATTAATACTTAATATTTTTTAACAATTTAACCGCCCACATTGACAGTTGTTTTAGATTTTAATCTACATAGATTTGAGTTTAGAGCAGCTGTCCTTTTTTGAAAGACAAGTTTTGGAATTATAAATTGAAGATATTTAAGATTAAGGAGGTATTGATACTATGCGTATGCTTACGTTGATTCTAATTATCTGTTTAATTCTTTCTCTTAAGACCAAGATTGCAGTAATTGAACGTAATTGAACAATATAAAGTAAAATAAAGAAGGTGAATCTAATGATTATAGCCGTGACTTACTGTGCTATACTCGCCGTCTTAGCAGGAGTGTTTTCACATAGCATATTTATAGCTTTTTTTCTGATGTCTCCGATTTTAGCAAAAGTAATTGTATATCTAATAGAATGTAAGGAAAGAAAAAAACCAAGAATCTGCTAAAGAAGTATTTATCAATATTCCTGCGGTGAGATAACTTTTCTTTTGAAAATAAGATTTTTTCACATATATCTGCCCCTTAGCTCATCAAGATATCTGTTTCTTATCCTAAATCGCGGGCTGTGGATTCTTCCTACTCAGATGAAGTAGCCATTTTTTTTGAAGGCGTTTGTATTTGATTAATAGATTTCTAAAATATTTTATTCGGAGGAATTTATCATGAAAAAAATAGCTCTTTTGGTTGCAGTTATATTAGTTCTTTTTTCAAAAAGTGTTTTCGCAGAAATGGCTGAGGATTCTGATTCAGCAATGTTTAATAATTGGATAGAATCAGAAAATTCGCTAAAGGATTCATTTGAAAGTACGAGGCCCAAAGATTTGAGCGATCAACTGATGAAAATTCTTGAGCATGCATCTAATCAGAAGGCAATTAAAAATAATCGAGTTGAAATTTCTACTGTTGGTGGACTTAAAGAAAAAACTCAGATTATTAAGATCAATGCTCTAAGCCTTAAGAATGAAACCCTCTTAGAAATAATTGAAGTTGCAAGTAAATCTGATGAAGTACAAATTGGTGCGCTTCTTATTTTTGATAAATTAGCTTATAAGCTTAACTCAGATCACATCTTTGAAGAAGTTTTTTCTGAAGAGGTTAATAATTTAATCAAAGTAAATAAAACTGAAAAATGCAAAATGAAACTGTATACTATCGGAGCTTCCACAATTGTAGGACTAATTGTTATAGCCCAAGTTGCAATCCCCGTTTTAATTTTAATTTGGATATTTTAAGTCAAAACTATCTTTTTAAGGAGGATATTAAAATGACTATTAATTTCGTGATGTCTTTAATGGGTTTAATCTTAGGGTTATTTTTGGTTTATTTTGGTGTTAAAAGCATGAACCGTTTGAAAAAAGCAGGAATTCCTACAAACCAAGGTGTAGGACAGGAAATGTTTACTTATGGTGTGTTTATATTTGTTTGTTGTCTATTTTTACTTATGCGAGCATGGCCAGATCATTCCAAGCAGGTTATCGTTAAGCCTGCAAAAATCTATAGAAATACACTTGTGAAGAGAAATTTATATGCAGATAATTACGATTGCAAGATTTTAATCCATCAAGAAATTGGTGGATTTGAACTGCAGATCGGGACTGCTAACAAATCCAATAGAAACATCGAATTATCTAGACCATGTGCATTAGTTTATGTCTCCTTTTTTGAAGATGGTAGCGGATTCTTTTTAAGAGAAGTTCGATTCAGAGGATCTTCTAAGGATATTAAAAACTCTGGCCTACTTACACTTCTACAGGATAATCAGCTTTATCGCCTTGCAGATTATATGTATGACCTTTCACTAAGGCCACCCGGTGACAAAATTCTTTTTGATCCTACGCATCCTGAAAAATAAATATCGCTTCCTGATAAAAGGTTGCCAATATACTTTGCAGTGAGGCAACTTTTCTTTTGAAAAATAATCCTGGAACTATTCCAGTTTGAAATAGATTAAGATTGTGAAAATTCTGGAGGTGTTTAATCTATGGATAAGATAATTAGTCTAATCGAACAATTAATGATAGGGGGGTGTCACTTTTTATAATAATATTAGTAGTGGTTTTTCTTGAAGGGAAGATAAATAAGAAAAGTTAGGAAACAAATTTTTTTAAGGAGGTAATTTATTATGAAAAAGAGTTTTGTTATATTGGTTTTTTTCATTCTTGTTTCAAGTTCAATGAATTGCTCAACTATCTCTTCTAATATTAAAACAAATCCTTTGATGAGACAACTTAACTTAGCTCAGAGAAATTCTTTTTTCCCCTGTGTAATCATCACATTACAAAGTGAACCACGAGTGATATGTCCAAACAGTACTTGTTTTGAGAGGTTTTACATAATTGAAGAAGAATTTATTAAGAGTAATTGGACGTGTGACACAGTTAAGTGTTATATATTGCTATCTGAATATGAAAAAAATGGAAAGAAAATGAGATCTTATCAGCTGGATAAGATTTATCATGATATAATGGGGGGGTTGAAAGAATGTAGAGCTTGCGAAAAAAATGGACGCAAGATTATCTGGCTTGATGAAAATACAGGAGAGATTTATTTGGTTGCTAAACTTACTGAAGATAATTCTATGCTTGATCCTAAAAAACCAGATTATGTGGATAGAGAAGAATTTTTGATTAGAAAATTATTTGCAAATAATTCCGCA
>JAGVZY010000010.1 GCA_018302225.1 Candidatus Woesearchaeota archaeon | reverse complement strand
AATAATTTAGAAATTCATAAAGATCTTGCAGAAAAAGAAATTTTTAATTTTTATAGATCTTGGTTTAATCAACATTATCCTCAAAAAGAGTTTAAGGATTTATTGGTTCATCATATAGACAAGGATAAATTTAATTATGATCTATCTAACTTAATTATTATTTCGCCAGAACAACATAAACATTTACATGCAAATATTCAACATAAAAATTGGAATTCAGGTATAAAAGCCTTGCAGTCTTTTAATATAAAATCTCCGCATATACTCGAGCTTGGTGGAGAATCAGAGGATAATCCTTACGCAATTTTAGGATTAAATCCTGGGGCTCCAAAAGACGATATAAAAAGAGCTTATAAGGAATTATGTCAAAAAAACCATCCTGATAAAGTCAATCACTTAGATAAACAATTTATTCTGTTAGCTGAAAGAAGAATGAAAAAGATAATTTGGGCATATGAACAATTAAAAAAAGATTTTTAATAATTTATCTTATTAAAACTTTCCTTCATCCATCAACTCATCCAGTAAGTCATCCTAGGGCCAAAACCCTTTTAAACTCTCTTCTCTTTATTGTTTAATATGAACCCAGTAATTGCAATAGATTTGAATGGTGCTTTATTAAAATCCAGACCTTTTGAAAAAGCACATAAAAACTGGTTTTATGTAATGTCTATTCTATTAAAAGATAAATCTATTATTAAATATTCTAAATTAGATAATTATTTTGATAAAGTAAATGAAATTATGCAAAGATATTTAGGTGATATTAATCCTAAAACTAGAACTACTTTTGCTAGAAATCTATTTTCTATGTTAGCTGTTTCAGAAGTAAAAAAAGAAGATTTAGTTCAAGAGCTTGTAGATTATCTATTACAACTTAAAAAGAAGTATACTTTAGTTTTAATCACTTCTGCTCCAGAATTATCTGTTGAACCTATTTTAGAAAAAATAGGTTGTTCTGAGTTATTTGATATTATTTATAAAAGTCCTTTAAAAGATTATCCAAACAAATTAAGCTTATTTAAACTGTTTATCAAAGAAAAAGGAAAAATAGCGTATTATGTTGGAGCAGGAGATAAAGATATATTAGAGATTAAGAAATTAGGAATTAAGACTATTTCTGTTAATTGGGTTGTTAAGGGTGAGTTTAAAGGGGATTATGATATTAAGAAGGTTGGGGAGTTAAAAGAAATTATAGGCTAAGTTTACATCTAAAATGAATTAACAATAGTTTTTGACATACTGACATGGATGCGTAGCGTTTATAAGTCTAAATGTATTAATTGGTAAAATGGACAAAGATCATGCTTTAGTGGTATTTCAGGATAAGAAAATTAGAAGAATTTGGCATAATGGAGAGTGGTATTTTTCAGTTATTGATATTGTTGAAGCTTTAACAGATAGTATCGATGCTAAAGACTATTGGTATAGATTAAAGAAAAGAGAGCAAGAATCAAGTAATATTGAGTTATCGACATTTTGTCGACAACTGAAACTAATGTCTTCAGATGGTAAATTCTATGAAACTGACTGTGCAAGTACTTCTGGTATATTTAGGATTATACAATCAATTCCTTCTCCAAAGGCAGAACCTTTCAAACTTTGGTTAGCCCAAGTAGGTTATGAGCGGGTTCAAGAAATAGAAAATCCTGAATTAGCTCAAAAAAGGATAAGGGAAATTTACAAAGCAAAAGGATATTCTGATGAATGGATTGAGAAAAGGGTTAGAGGTATTGCAGTAAGAGATGAATTAACAAATGAATGGAAGAATAGAGGTGTTGAAGAGGATAATGGTTTTGCGATTTTAACTGCTGAAATTTCTAAAGCTACTTTTGGAATGACTCCAAAAGAATATCAAGAATTTAAAGGTCTGAAGAAAGAAAATTTAAGATATCATATGGATGATTTAGAATTAATTTTTACAATGCTTGGAGAAAAGGTTTCTACTGAGATTACTAAAAAAGATGATTCTCAAGGTTTCAATAAATGTAAAGATGCTGCACAAAGAGGTGGCAAAGTCGCAGGTAATGCCAGAAAAGAAACTGAGAAAGAATTAGGAAGACCTGTTGTGTCAAAAGATAATTATTTAAAAATACCTGAGAAAGAGAAAAGAAAACAAATCTCAAAAAAATAAATGAGCGCTATTATGGAAGTTTTCAAATTGGAATATAATTGGTATGAAGGAGAACATGAAGCGACTTTGTTAGGTAAGAAGGTAGAAAGGGAAGAATTTGAGAAAGATTTGATTAAATCAAAAGAATTTGCAGAAAAACTTGTTGGAAAAAAGATTAAAGAAGGAGAATATCTTGGTAAGGGATATAGAGTAGAATGCTTACCTGAATATTATGGGCAGGTTATTTGGTTTTTTACGCAAAAGTTAGATTATGTTGAGTTATATTTTGATGAGGATATTTCTTATGATCTAGATAACTTCTCAAATAAAAAGTTACTCGTGACTAGAGTTGAGAAAAAAATAGATAGAATAGATTTAACTATGAATATAGTGATTTAGAATTGTTAGGGCTAAAAAAGTTAAAGTTTAAACTAAAAGTTATTCAATTTTACTAAGTAAATGGGGTTTTGACAACCTTTCAGGTATTAATGAGGGGACATACTTAAATTCTATACCCCAGTGATTAAAAAATTCTTTAGCTAAGGATATTTTGTCTAATGAAACTAATAAGATATTATCTGAAAGTTTAATTGCCTGTAAACTATCTGCCATACCTTTAAATTTTCTTCTTCCATTAAGGGCATAATAGAATTTCGTTTTGTTAGTGTTATTTAATTTTTTAGTATTATAAATAAACATTCCTTTTGATTCAAATCCATATTCTGAAGAGATAGACTTTTTATTAATTAAACTAAATCCTTCAAACAATATTCCTTCTCTGGCTGTAAATGAAGGGTCTAATAATGTTTTTGAGATTATTTCTAAATTTTTAATTTTAGTTTGTTGTTTAAACTCATATTCCAAATCTTTGTCTATTTTTTTGTTAAATAATATTAAAATATCGATATCATTAGGATTTAGCTTACCTTTTAATATAGATCCAAATAGGATAATGTCTTTTATTTCGGTTTTATGTTTTTCATAAAACACTTTACTAAATTTAGTTAATTGAGTAATTTCTGATTTCATTTTCTACAGTCTTTTTTATTCTTATGCAAGTTTCTTTATCTATTATTTTTGAGTAAGTGTCTCTATACGTTGAGAATTCTTTGTCTAAATTAATATAACTTTTTGGGAAGCTTTTTTCTAATAATCTGAATCTTTCTCCATGATCTTTGGGAGATTGACCCACTTTTTCAAGTAAGGTATAATCTTGGATTGCAAACCAGGTTTTAAAATAGAGTATTGTTGCAGAAGTATAATCTTTTTGATTAAAGAGACTATCCGCCGATTTCTTAAAGATTAAGATCTGTTCTTTTGTCATGTTATGGGGTATAACCTAATACAAATATATAAACCTTTTGGTTATAAGGTATAACCTTAGAGAAAACTATGATTCCTGTAGTTAGAAAGGGAAATAAAGGCAATTTTAAATTAATTTTATAAATCTAATAAACTTTAAGAGTAGGATCTGAGGTTGTTTTATAGATTAAATTATGCCAAGAGCTTACTATATTTCAGGTTCTGGATTTGATGTTAGATTAGAATCTAAGCTTAAAGGTGCGATTTACAATATTTTTTAGTTGTTTAGTAAATTGGTTCAAGGCCAAAAGTTGAACTAAAAAAGTAGTTTTATTCTTTAGCAATCCAAGTTTGAATGAATATAATCACAATTGCAATTATACTAACTATACCTTTAATTGCAAAGAATCCAGGTGTATCTATTTTAATTGGGGGGAAACTAAATGCACCTGAAAGAACAGCAATTACACCTATTACTTCAGTTACAACAATTGGAAAGTTTTCTTGATTTAATCCATTTTTCAATGAGATTAATGCACTAAATTTAGTTTCATAGATTAAACCTATTCCAATAATCAATAACCAAATTGACTCAATATAAGGTGTTAGACGATAATTAAAGATGGTTTCTGAAACTATGCCTATAAAACCAAGAATACTTACTAATGATAAAACAATGAAAAATTTATCCTGTGCAATTATATTTTTTTGAGATGATTCAGTATATTTCATATTTTAAGTAAAATAAAACTTATTTATAAATGTGGTGTTTCTCTACTTTTTGAGAAATGATAATTCTTTAAGATAGTATTCTTTTTGAAGTAAGGAATTATAAAAGTCTTCAAATTCTTTATTTTTTAATGCTTTATAGCATCTTGAAATGCTTTCTAGTAAATCGCAATAAAATATTTTATCTTTATAATCCCCTCTTAATCCTGATAGATATTCTGAAACTGCTTTTTCTAAAAATTCTTTTTTATTATCTGAAGTTATGCTTCCTTCAAGAACTTTTCCTCTAAAATTAATTATTTGTTGAGCGTATACACTAGAAGGATATTTATTCAAGAATTCTTTACTTTGATCAAGGAAATAAACTGCTTCTTTTTCATTTAGTTTTTCTTTTGTAAGCCTAGAATAGTCGGTTTTTCTTAGGTTTAGATAGTCTATAAATTCTGGAGGTATTAGCTTTTGTTTTTGAGCAAATTCAATTTTTTTCATTATCTTTTCGTTTTTAAGTTGTGTTTCGAAAAATAATGGTTCTACTTCTATTTTTGAGCATAATTCGGCTATATCCTCATCTAAATTAGTGCGCGCATAGTTACTTACAAAACCTAAAGAAAGATTTTTTTCAGAAGGATAATATTTGTTTACAACTTTACCAAGTAATTTAAACCTTGAGAATATGCTCCTTTCAGGTTTTAAATAGGAGTTATTTCCATTTTCATCTAGACTTAATTCAATCCATTGTTTTTTTAATTCTGGATTTACTTTTCTAACTTTATAAAATTTAGAATGTTTTATTTCATGGTGCCATAGTTTTTCGTTTGCATCCTCTATAAGAAAAATTCTATTTCCTTGATAATGCCCTACATAACCATCTATGAAAAATTCAGTTAATTGTTGAAAAAAAGATTTTTTAAAATAATTTTTATTTACTACTTCAATATATTTTATATCTAATCTGGATTCCAAATTTTCTTTCAGTAAAAGATTATAGATTTTATCAGATCCGATTTTACTTTTTTCTAAATTATATATTTTAAATCCGAACCTTTTTTCAAATGCTTGAGAAGTTTTTGAAGGTCTAAAAAACTCGTGGTAATTTCGTGCTAAGTAATAACTTTGGGTGCCAAGGTGCAAAAGAATTAGGGGTATGCCTATTATTTTAAGAGGCAATTTTGCTTTGTTCCAAATCTTTTTTAAACCCATTTTTAGTCGTATTTAGTGGATTTTAATGGTTTTAAGTTTTATAAATATTTTGGTTAAATTTTTGTAGTTATTATAGGTTTGTCTTTTATAATTACTGTGTGTTCTGCTTGTGAAACTAAGCTTTTGTTAATTTCTATCAATTGAGAATATTCTCTAATTATTCCTAATGATTTCATTTGTGCTAGAGCTAAAGTTACTTTTGGTAGAGGGAATTTTTTTAATAACCATCTTTTTGCAAAGGGTAGAGTTTTATAATTTTCTTCAATATATTTTAGAACATCTCTATTAGCTCTTAGAGGTTTGTGTTCTTCTAAAGAATAAATTGTGCTTAGTTTTCCATCTTTTACTAAACCTGTGCCAGTAGTTGCAAAAGGTTCTATTGCAAATACTTGGTCTTCTTTTAGTAAGGTTTTATCTTGGTTGTTGTAATTAGGAATTACTTGCCCTGAATGTAAAACATGCGTTGTTAATTCATGGCCACTTAGATTTTTTATAGGTTTAAATCCATAATTTTCTATTGTTTCTTGAATTGTTTTTCCTATTTTATTTATTTCTGTTCCGGGTGTGCAAAGTTTTAAAGCTTTATTTAGAGCTTCTTTTGAGGCTTCTATTAAATCTGTATTTTCTTTTGGGCCAATTGTTATTGCGGTGTCTGCAACGCAGCCATTAATATGGACTCCCAAATCTACTTTTATAAGTTGAGCTTCATAAGTTAATTCATCGTTTGGATGAGGAGTATAGTGTGCTGCAATTTCATTACAAGAAAGATTTACTGGAAAAGCAAGATTCCCACCTTTTTTTATTATTTGAGATTCTATTTCTTCTGCAATATCTGAGAATTTCTTTCCTTTTTTAAATAAAGATTTTGATGATTCTAAAACTTCTGCAGCTATTTGTCCTGCTTTTTTATAATCTTTTAATTCTTGCTCTTTCATTAAAAATCACCTAGTGAGCTTTGTTTTTTATC
This sequence comes from Candidatus Woesearchaeota archaeon, assembly GCA_018302225.1. Taxonomy (NCBI): domain Archaea; kingdom Nanobdellati; phylum Candidatus Woesearchaeota; species Candidatus Woesearchaeota archaeon. Next base: position 81,049 of record JAGVZY010000010.1, on the reverse strand, counting down.
TTTTAAAATATCTTCTTTTGTATATCCTAAAACCATGAATATTTTTTCAACTGCTGGAATAATTTGATTATTAATATAATAATCTTTGCTATAATTTTTACATTCATCTGGTAAACAGACATTATCCCTTATTTTACCTGAGCCTTCTCCAACTATATACCATACAGGTGAGCCTGCGCCTATTCTAAAACCTCTTTCTTTCATTATTTTAGCAATTGCTACATGTGGTCCTATAACTGAATATTCATCTAAATTCATTTTTAATTGAGTTTGAATAACCAAATCTTCTTTGTTTACTTTGTTATTTCTTAAGTCATCAATTACTTTTAAGACATATTTCATTGCTTTTTCTTTTGGCGTACCTTCTAAGATTAATTTTAAAACATCATATTGAGTTTTACGAGCAATTTTACTCCAGTCTCCTCTTACGGTTTCAAATCCCTTGATTTTTATTTCATTTTTTTCTGTTATTAGAGCATATTTCTTTTTTGCACCCTTGAGTTCTCCTTTTTTGTATACAAAAATTCCTCTTTTATAGAAAGATTCTAATTCTAATTCCATTAAATCAGGAAGTTTTTTGTTTGTTTTTTCTATAAATTTTAAGATGTCTTGTCTTGTTTTATTTTCAAGAACAATTGCAACACTATCTGTATCAGAATAAATAACTTTAAATTTTTCTTTTCTTGCATCTTCTATTGTTTGAGTAATATATTCTCTTGCCCAGGCTGTGATTGAAGAAGAACATTCACGACAATACCATCTTGCACCTGCAAAACCCATATAACCATAAGTTGAGTTTGCAATTGTTTTTAGAGCATAACTTCTTGCGTTTAATACAGGAGAAGGTTCTTTTTTTGTTATTTCTTTTAGAGTGTTTCTTCTTTGAATAATATCCCTTAATATTTTAGGTATGAATCCTTCTTTGTTTTTATCAAAGTAATAAACTACACTTCTTCCAGACTCATCCCTAATTTCAGGAGTTTCGTATCCAGGTGGATGAAGTCTTAAAGTGCTAGGAGAGATGTTTTTAGCTATAGTGACTGTCGGATATAAACTTCTAAAATCTAAAAAAACTAGATTTTCGTGTAATCCTGGAAGTGGTTCCATAACTAGAGCACCTTGGTAAGTGTGCATTCTCCTTTCAAAAACAATACTTCTCGGAGGTCTTTTAGGAATAATTTCTTTAAAATCTCTGCAACGTTTCATTAGATAATGCTCTACTAATTGTCCATAAGTCATTCTACTTGTTTCTTGTATTGGAGAACCTATGAGTTTTACTAACTCGTTTATGTTTGGAAGTATTTTTTGAAATATTTCTAGAGTTAAGATTGAATCCATTAAATTATATTCGCAGAATTTTTTAATATCTCCTTTATCCCAGGATTCTGAAAGTTTGTTGATATTAACTTCTACTTTTCCTCTTCCTAAAAGTTCTTTTGCAACTATGTCTAAAGAATATGAATCTAAGTCTAGCGGGACTGACATTGCTCCACTAACAAATTTGTAAACATCTATATGAGAAATTCCTTTTAGTTTTGCAATTGATTCTCCTGTGTTGTTTCTTATTTTAATTCCTTTGTTATCATAACCTATTTTACTTTTTATTTTATATTTTTTCATTCTTTTTTCTATATATGGGAAATCAAAACCATCTGAGAAATAACCTAATAAGTAGTCCGGATTATATTTTAAAATTTCTTCATTTGCTTTTTCTAATAAGGCCATTTCACTATCTACAAATTCAATATAATTCTGTGGATTTTTAAATCTCTTCCAGGTTATAACTTTTTTATAATTATGAGAACCCACTAGGGAGAGCATTATTATAGGTTCTACAGAACCTTTATCTCCACCGAAATCAAAACCATAAACTTCTATGTCTAAAGCTAGAACTCTTGGATTAGGAATTATATCATCACTTACTTGAGTAATTTTTCCAGAGACGCAAATTTCTACATTAAGTTCATGATGATTAATAATGTCTCCATCAACTTCCCATAAAGTTAGAGGTGTTAAATTATTATCAATTAAGTATCTTTTGTATGCAGAAATATCAGTTTCTTTTAAGTCTAAGGTCGGATAATCTTGGCGTATTCTATGTGCAAGAACTGTAATTGCTTTTAAGTTATTTGTGTAAACTCTAAGTGCTTTTGTTTTTTCATCATAATAAGAAACATCTTCAATTAAAGCTTCTGTTACTTTGGATTCATCTTCTTCTAATAAAGAAATTTTCTTTTTTAGTTTTTCTATGTCTTTTCCCAGAGCATAGAATGAAGGTTTGTAATTTTTATCTATAGCACAGACTCTTTTATTATCTAGAGTTTTTCCATAAATTTTTAGATTTTCATCTGATTCTAAATCTAGAGCATAAAATTGAATCTTTACCATAACCCATATAGTGTTAAAGTGATTTATAAAGCTATTGTAGGAATATTGGTGCTTATTTACAAAATTCAGTTATTTTTATAGGTTGTTTTAGAGAAATATCTTCTGGTTTAAAAGCATAACAATGATTTTGATCAAAATAAGCGCATCTAAAATTTTCTAAGGGAATTCCTGTTCTTTTACTTAACATTAAAGCATAGAAATAAATTTGGGTTGAAGCAAATTTTTCTTTTTCTGCATTGGGTTTATAATCAAATACCCAAATTTTATCGTCTTCAATTCTTAGTAAATCAATATGTCCTGTTAAGGGTTTTTCAGAGTTGAATAATTCTTGATAACATTCTAATTCTGTTGGTGAAAGCCAGATTGGGATTTCAACAGCAATAGTTTTAAAGTCATTTTCTAACATAAAAACTTGAACTTTAGAATGTGAAGTTTTGTAACGTTTTGCATTTTCTTCAAGACCAAATTTTGTTAATGAGCCTGTTTCGTGATTAGAAATATATTTTTGATTTAGATTTTCTAAATTAAATTTTAAAGTGCTGCTTCTTGGGCCTTCATTAAAATAATTATTTGGACAGTTTTTGAGCATATCATAAAGATAATCTTTCAGTTTCGGATAATTCTGACATAAATTAGCAATTTTTAAATTATGTAATCTGTAGAAATACCTTCCACCTTTATGATCTAGAGCTGTATGTGAAATCACCATCTTTTCGAGATTTTTAAGTTTTAGAGGTATATAAAGACTTTGGTGGTAAATTATATAAAGTTAAAGTTGTTGAATTTAGTTATGGGTGTTGCAATAACTGATTTACTTAAAAAAGAAGTGTTAAGTTTTGAAGAGCTGGGTGGAAAAAAGGTTGCAATCGATTCTTCTAATGTTATTTATCAGTTTCTTAGTTCTATAAGGCAAAGAGATGGAACTCTATTACAAGATAGTCAAGGAAGAGTGACTTCACATTTGCAGGGTTTACTGACAAGGACTACTAATTTGATGAAGAAGAATGTTAAGTTGGTGTTTGTTTTTGATGGTAAGAGTCCTGAGCTTAAGAAGAGTGAGAGGAAGTATAGAGATGATAAGAAGAAGGAAGCTGAGAAGATGTTTGAGTTAGCAAAAGAAGAAGGTAATGAGGAGTTGATGTATAAATATTCAAGGCAGTCTATTCGAATGAGTCAAGAGATTATTGATGAGTCCAAGGAATTTATCAAAGCTTTAGGTATACCAATTGTTCAAGCACTTTATGAAGCAGAAGCTCAAGCTGCAGCATTATGTAAAGAAGGGATGGTTGATTATGTTGGTTCGCAAGATGCAGATGCTTTGGTTTTTGGTTCTCCTAATTTGTTAAGAAATTTAACTTTAGCACAGAAAAGAAAAACTTCTTCAGGAGCGTATATTTCTATTAATCCTGAGTTGATTAAATTAGAGGATACTTTGGAAAGTTTAGGAATTGATTATTCGCAGTTTATTTCTTTAGCTATTTTAGTTGGGACTGATTTTAATCAAGGTGGAGTAAAAGGTGTTGGTCCAAAGAATGCTTTGAAAATTGTTAAAGAATACAAGAAACCAGAAAAGATTTTTGAAGCTGTGAAAGTTGATTTTGATTGGAAAGAAGTTTATGAATTATTTGAAAAGATGAAAGTTGAGAAAAATGTTAAATTAGATTGGAAAGAAATTGATAGAGACAGGATTATTAAATTATTAGTTGATGAGCATGAGTTTAGTTTAGAAAGAGTTGAAAGTGGGTTAAATTTTGATGATGTGAAGAAGTCTAAAATTAAAATTGATAATAAAAATCAGAGTTTAGGTAAGTGGTTCTAGGATTATTTTGAGTAAGGGCTGGTCCAAAATGGGCTTCTTTCAGAATTATCTTTTTTAGATGAAGGTGTAACTTTTCCTTCCTTCCGTTTGAAGCTGCTTTTACTTTTTTTTTGATTAATATTAAATGCTTCTATCAATTTGGACATTTCTTGTTCTCCTTTTTGTATAACGCTTATCAAAAGGTTTTCTGAATCTTTAAGGCTTTTTAGGTTAGTTGATAGACTTTCAAAGTTTTTTCTTTTTTCATCAAGTAATCTTAAAACATTTGAAAGATACTTAATTGTTTGTACAGATTCTTCTGTTGTTAATGGTCTATTTTCTTGTAGGGTACTATTTATTATAGTTTCTACACCATTTATTTGACCAACTGCAACTCTATTATAAGTTTTTATAAAAATAACTGCATTTCTCAATACTTTTCTGTTGTTTCCTAAGTTTATATTAATATTATTAACTGCATTGTCTAAATTTTTCTTATATTCATTTAGAATGCTATTAGATAAATCATTTTTTATTTTTTTGATAGCTTCTTGAGTTTTTTCAAATTGATTTTGTGTAGCTAGGGTTTTTTTCTGAGCAGAATCTTCCAATATACCAATTTCTTTTGTTAACTCGTCTATTCTTTTAACGGTTTTAGGATCTGAAATATACACTTTTAGATAAGTTATTTTTTGTCTTAAAAGATTTATAATTTCAGCTCTTCTTTGGGGAGCAATAGCTGTATTTACAAGTTGAGGTAAAATATTTTTAAGACTATTAATAAAATTAGTTATATTTTGTTCTTCTTTAGCTGTTTGTGCATCGAAATTATTAAGTTCTTTAGAAATTCCATCAATCAAATCTCGTTCTTCTACAAATTGATTAACTGCTTTTGCTCCGCTGTAAATTGCTTTTGCAGCTCCTTGGGCTATATTTCCTGCATTTACAGTTACTTCCCCACCGGGAACAATTAGTTTGATTAAATAATATAACATTGCGAATATTAAGAATATTAAATAATATCCGGCAATAGCCTTCATTGCAGCACCTATTTCAGAAGTTAATATTTTCCCAATAAGAATTATTGCAACTGCAGAAATTAATAGTTTAACAAAATAATTAAATCTTGTTTTTTCTTTCATCCATTTAGTTATAGCAAATGCATGAAGTGCAATTAATAATAAAGATGTAGCAATCATAAAAATATCTTTATAGACTAATAAAACACTTTCAGGTATAAAGATAACACTAAGAATAGCTGTTATTATTGAAATGATCCATGCTGGTTTGCTTGAACCTGTTTCTCCGTAATTCTCATTCTTTTTAAGTACTTGTTTAAATACTGCATAATATAAAATAGTTAAAACTACTGCTAGGCTTAATTTTAAGATTGTAGTGGGATTATCTCCTAAGACTGTAAAGAAAGCATCAAATATTCCAGTTATGCCTTGTAAACCTGATTTGAATGTTCCTGAAATGAATGAGGAATCAAATTCTCCAGCAGCATAAACCTTTAGAGAACTTAAAAATAGAAATAAAACTGATAAAAATCCACTTCTATAACATTTGAGCTTCATTAAGGTAATATTTATAAAGCTCTATATTTAAAGTTTTCTGTGTATGAAACGTTTAAACAAGAAAAAAGGACATCTTTCTTATGATATTATGGGCGATATTATTATTTTAAATAATAAAATTTCTAAGAAAGAAGCAGAAGCTCTTTTAAAAGAAAGAAAAAATGCAAAAACTATTTTATATAAAACTAAGATGCATTCTGGAAAGTATAGAACTAGAAAATTGAGTGTAATTACTGGTGTGAAAAATAAAACTGCATTGTATAAAGAAAATGGATGTTTGTTTAAATTAAATGTTGAGACTTGTTACTTTTCTTCAAGATTATCTAACGAAAGACTAAGAATAGCAAAACAGGTTAAACATGGGGAAAAAATTTTAGTCATGTTTTCTGGCGTTTCTCCTTATTCTATTGTAATTGCAAAGAATTCTAAAGCTAATGAGATAGTTGGTATTGAGTGGAATCCTAAAGCACATGAGTTTGCTTTAGAGAATATTAAATTAAACAAAGTTCAAGATAGAGTTGAAGCTTATTGCGGAGATGTAAGAAAAGTTGTAATTAAACTAAAGAAAAAATTTGATAGGATAATTATGCCTTTACCAAGAGATGCAGATGATTTTTTGGATGTTGCTTTAAAAGTTTTGAATAAAAAAGGAATCATCCATTTTTATGATTTTGAAAAAGAAGAGGATATATCTAGTAAGGCTATAGAAAAAATAAAGAAATATTGCGAACCTAAAATATTAAATGTTATAAAAACTGGAAAATATTCTCCAAGGAAATATCGGATTTGTGTTGATTTTTGTGTGAAAAAACTCAATAAAAAGAAAAAAGTTTAAATATTTACAAATAAGAAAGAGGTTTAGTATGAAAAAGAGGTCTGTAAAGAGAGGTGTTAGAGTTAGTTCTAAGAAGAAGATTCAGCCTCAAAAGCAAACTACTAAAAGTTTATTGAGTAGACTGTTTAAAACTGAGGAAAAGTTACTTCAAGAAGAGAAAAATATAGAGAAAAGAGAAGATGAGATACTTAAATTAGAGAAAAGAGAATTAAAAAATCTTTCTTTAGAAAAAAAAGAAGAACAGAAAATAGAAAATTTTGAGAAACAAGAAATAGATGAATTAAAAAAATTAGAGGAAATTGAAAAGAAAATAAAGAAAGATGTTGGTCCTCACCCTTTAAAGAAAGTAAGCAAAAGGGATTTTATAAAAAGCTTGATTGGTGCTTTTGGTGGTGTTACAGTACACTATACTTTTACATATGGTGTTGAAATTGCTGAGCATCTGAATGCTATGAGGGCTCATTTATTATATTTACTTGCATTAATAATTGCAGTTATCTTTATTTATACTGCAGGGTTTAGACAAGTAACAGAACGCAAGTTTTTGTTATTTATTCCATTTAGAATGTTAATAATCTATTTTACTGCTGTGTTAGTAAGTATGATTACTTTAATATTATTCTATCCTCACTTTGGGGAATTAACTTTCGTTGAAAAATATATACAAGTTGCAACAGTTACATTACCTGCAGTAGTGGGTGCCTGTGTTGCTGATCTTGTTGGAAAGGAGGGTGCAGAGTGAATAAAAAACTATCTATGATTACTTTGACTGAAATGGGTATATTGAGGATAATAAGTCGCCCAGAACTAAATAAACATTTAGATAGTATTTACTTGAATATTAATATTATTAATTCTGGTACTATGGATTTGGTCGAGAAAGCAAATATTGAAATACAAAATAGTTTTGATAAATTAAATTTATATCTTGAAACTTTTAGAATAATTCTCTATAAAAATTTAGCTAGAGTTAAGGAAAATAAGGCTATTCTAATTAAATTTAAAATTTATTCTGAAGTTGAAAAGTATTTATGGGCTCAAATAGCTATAGTCAAAGATATGCATAATCTTTTAGAACAGGCTGTTGTGAAGATGATGGATAACCGTAGCCAACTCAGTAACAAAATTAGTCTTTTTAAGACTGATGCAACTATTCTTATAGAAATGTTGAAAAAAGTTGATTAGGTGTAAATTTAGAAGTCTAATCCCGCACCACGTTTAATTTTATGAACTGCACTTGGTGCTTCACCACCATGCCATGTTATTCTTGGACGTATTCTCATAGGAATTATTCTTTCTGAAGTATCATCCAATAAAACTGCTGCACCTGGCTCTCTTGGCAGATTATTGACTACATCGACTAAACCTTGACCCATGTAACTTTGCATAACTTCTCCAAGAGCGTCTATATCTTTTTTTGCTGTGATTCTATGGCTAATAACAATATCTGATTGGGTGATAACATCTGAATGTATTTTTCCTGGTTGTTGAGTTGCCAAAATCAATGAAATACCTGGTTGACGTCCTTCTCTTAGGATTGTTTTCAGTGCTGCTAAAGCAGGTGTAGTTCCTTTTGAAGGTAAAAATTCATGAGCTTCATCTATAACTAGCCATACTAAGGGCATTTTTTCTTTTGAAGTTAATTCTTCTTGAGTCTTAAAATAATCAAAGCCTCTTTGTACCATTTCTAATTCTTCGAATTTTCTCGATTTCATTCTATCTTCGAATAATTTTTCCGCAATTAAACCAATAACTAAAGATTTAACATTCCATCCACCTGGAAGAGTTGCATAACAACTTACATCGATGATAGAAACTTCTCCTGGTTTTGCGATGTTCTTTAACGATTCGGCATTAGAATTAAATAATCCCCATGATTGGGCTTCCATAAATAAATTGACTGCAATTCTTTTAACATCTTGATCAAAATCTGCTAAATTGACAGCTTTTATTACATCTTGTATTTCATAAACTTTCAATTCTTTTTTACATCTATGAATTACATTTTTTACTAAAACCCCTGCATCACTATGCTCTGGAATATCAAAAACATTACACCAATCTACCCCCATTAATTCTGAAGGTCTAATTCCGAATGAATAATCTGTTGGCATACCTTCATCTTGATATTTTTTAAAGTAACTATGAGGAGTATAAATATTTACATTAAGCCCTTTTGGTTCTAAATTCCATTTTGCCAGCATATCTTCATCTTTTTGATTTGCGTGTTTCATTGTCCAATAAACACCCATAGTATCAAGAATAACAAAACTTAGATTTTGACGAATATTTTCTGGAAGATCAATTATTCCTTCTGCGATTGCACCCATTGTATAACTTTTGCCAGAACCTCTTTTACCACAAATAAGGACAACATGACTTCTTGCTACATCTAGAAATAAATTATTACTTAGAGAAACTTCACGACCCATTTTTACATAAGTTTTTCCTATGAAAACTGTACCTTCATTTTGAAATTTATCAAAATCTGATTTTGATCTGCCAATAACAATATCATAAGACATATTTTTAATTTAGTTAAGGTTTTTATTAAAGGTTTCTATAATTTAGTAAATGATTAGATTGAATTATAATATCAAATGCTTTTAAATTAGGATATAAAAAGAATTAAGTCATTTACTAACCCTAAAACGGCAGATTATATACTAAATTATATTGCTAATTTAGATACTTTTAAATATATAATCTCGTTTAGAGGAATAATGGTACAAGTAAATAATTCAAATATAAGTGGAGAATCTAATAGTTTAGGAATCGTCAGTCTTGTTCTGGGAATTTTAAGTATTGTTATTAATTTTGTAATTCCTGTTATAGGAATAATACTTGGAATTGTTGGAATAGTCTTGGCAGTTAAGCAAAAACGTAGAGCTCCAAATGGAATTGCAACAGGTGGTTTAATAACGAGTATTGTTGGATTAGTAATTTCAACAATCTATGCTGTAATTGTTATCATTGCTATTGTAGCAGTGGCTTCAGCATTTGCGTCTATTGCAAGTTCGGCAGCTTAAGATTTAATTTTGAATAAGTTTAAATATTCTGAGATTTATTTAGTTTTAGATGGCAAAAGTTAAGTCTATTTCAAAAAAGTCCAAAAAGTCCATTTCAAAAGTTAAACCAAATACTGCTAACGGAATGGGTGTTTCTAGTTTAGTTTTGGGGATTATTAGTCTTTTTTTAACTGTTTTAGGGATTCCAATTATAGGTATAATTTTAGGAATCTTGGGAATTATTTTTTCGAAAAAACAAAAGAAAATTTTTCCAAATGGAATTCAGCAAGCAGGATATATAACAAGTATAGTTAGTTTAGTTATTTCATCAATTTATTCAGTATTTATAATTTTAATAATTCTTATTTCTGTCCTGTTTATTAAGTAAGATTTATATATCCCCTTCTTTTAAATTACTTAAAGTAAATTAAAGGAGGCTGACAATGGCAGACGGAACAGTTAAGCAAGTTAATTGGACATTAGCTTTAATTATGTCAATATTTTTTGGCTATTTAGGTATTGATAGATTTATTATGGGACATGTATGGCAAGGAGTATTAAAATTAATAACTCTTGGTGGTTGTGGAATTTGGTCTATAATAGATATAATTTTAATTGCAACCAAACATCCTTTCCAGAATATTGAATGGGTAAGTTGATATTTAAAAAATTGAAGAGGGTTAAAACCCTCTTTTTAGAATTTTTAAGTTTTAGTTCTCCAAGAGCAATAGTTTTTAATTTGTTATTTATTCTTATATTTTTAAGAGTTTTACCCTTAAAATTGCTTGAGAATGGCCCAAGATTATGTGTTTTTAGTAGGATTTTGGAGCTAATCTATAGAGGGAATTGTCCTACCAGTGGTTTATTTTCTGGGTGTGCATGTCCTTCATGTGGGTTAACAAGAGGTATTGCTCATCTGTTAAGGGGTGATTTAATTAGTGCTTATACCTTGAATAAGGGGGTTATTTTAGTGTTTTTGGTTATTTTAATAGCAATTATATGGAATTTAATATTATTTTTGAGACAGAGGAAGGCAAAAAAACCCAAAGTTTTAAAAAGAAAGGGTAATTAAAATCCATAAAATAATATGAAAGTAAGATATATGAGCATGATTTTCTGATAAGATATATTGTTCAAAAACTGCTTTGATATTGTTTTAAAGTAAAATTTGGAGGAAGATTAAAAATGGAAGGAACAGTAAAATGGTTTGATAGAAAGAAAGGCTATGGTTTTATAGCTAGTGAAGATGGAGAAGATTATTTCGTACACTATACTTCTCTACCGAAAGGATCATTTTTGAGAGAAAATGATGTGGTCTCATTTGAGTCAGTTGAAACTGATAAAGGTAAACAAGCTAAAAATGTAACCATCAAAATGATGGGTAGTGCTGCAAACAAAACTGGTGGCGGAAAAAGCTTTAAAAAAGAATCTAAGAACGAAGAAGAAAGCGAAGATTTCGGCGAAGACGAAGAACAACAATACGACGACGAAGCAGCTTAAGAATTGTGAAAAGATTTAATTAAACTTCTTATTTTTTTATTTTTTTAATAGAAAATGTTTTAAACTTAACTCTCTTAATTAGATTATGATAAAAAATCAATTAAAAACTGTGTTATTTTTAGGAATATTAACTGGTTTGTTATTGTTAGTTGGAAGTTTCTTTGGAAAAACGGGATTGACAATTGCAATTATATTTGTTTGTTTGATGAATTTTGTAACTTATTGGTTTTCTGATAAAATTGTTTTGTTTATGTATGGTGCAAAGGAAATTGAAAAGAAAGGCAAAATTTACGAATTAGTTAAAGAAGTTGCTAAAGATACTGGAGTTCCTATTCCTAGAATATTTATGATTAATCAACAGTATGCAAATGCTTTTGCAACTGGGAGAGATCCAAAACATGCTTCAATTGCATTTACTAAAGGAATTTTAGATTTTTTGAGTGATGAGGAATTAAAAGGAGTAATTGCACATGAAATGGCTCATGTTAAAAATAGAGACATTTTAATTTCTACTATTGCAGCAACTATTGCCGGTGTGATTTCATATGCTGCGATGATGGCAAGATATGCTGCAATTTTTGGTATGGGTGGAAGAGATAGAGATAATAATATTATGGGTATGATTATTATGGCTATTGTTGCACCAATAATTGCAATGTTTATTCAATTAGCAATTTCACGTTCAAGAGAGTATTTGGCTGATGAAACTGGAGCTAGAAATATTAAAAATCCTAAGGCTTTGGCAAGTGCTTTGAAAAAGTTAACAGATGCAGTTGAAGTTCATCCTATAAAAAATAAGAATACTGCAACTGCGCATATGTTTATTGTAAATCCCTTTACTGCTAAAGGCTTTTTTACTTTACTTTCTACACATCCACCTTTGGATGAAAGAGTAAAAAGATTGAACGAGATGAAAATATGAATTTAAAACAATTTTTAAAACCTAATTTGTGGAAAATTGTTTTAATTTTAATTATATTGCTTTTAGTAACTTTAATTCCCTTATTTCCTGAAACTGCGCAGAGCTTAATGCCAAGATGTTGCAATGCTCCAATTGAGATTAGATGTGACTGCTCTTTAATTTCTCCGATAGCTTATGCATTTGTAGCTTCAACTTTTACTTATTGTGCTGAAAGTTTTGGGGTGGAAGATAGCACCCTATTTGTCTATATGCTTAGTGTTTTGATAATTTCGTATTTAATTTCTTGCGGCATTGTTGAATTTGTTAAGAAAGTTAAAAAGAACTAATATTCTTTAAGCAACCATTCTTTTTCTTCGGGTTCAAGTTCTAGTTCTTGTGCTGTGACTTCTGTTGAATAGAATTTTAAATAAGGCATCATTTCTGTTAGGGATTTACTTGTTGAAAGATGAAGGGCTTTTGCAAGTTTTTGAGCGATTGCACGTTTTTTTGCATACCTTTGTTTTGCAATCCACATTTTTAAAATTCTTGTTGGTCTTTGATACATAACAATCCTTTCAGATTTTTTATTTTTAGAAACTGCAACTCCTGAGCTCATTAAAAGAATTTGATAAATCATAAATCTCCAGTGTTGCCATCTTGAGATTCTTCCTTTAAAGACATCTGCTTTACTTAACGAATCATAGGCTTTTTTTAGTGATTCTCCTGAATATTCATAAGGTAAAGATTCATCTATCCAAAGCATACACTCATCAAAATCTACATCTAAATTATCTGTTAATCTTGAGATAATTGCTATATCTTTGCTTTTGAAAATAACTTTTAATAAATCTTTAACACTATTTGATAAGTCTCTTTCACCTAAGGAGTTTAATTCATCTAGGGTAATTTTATTTAAACTTAAAACTTGTAAATCATTTAATAAAGCTCTTAAGTCTGAGCCAAAACTTCTTGCAAGCATGCTTAGAGCATTTTCTTCGTAGCTGAAAGATTCTTTTTCAGCTATTTGTTTTAAGAATTTTAAAATATCTTCATGTTTTAATTTTTCTAGTTCTAAAGTGATACTACTTTTCTTTAAATCTTTTATTTTCTTTTCTTCTGTATCTGTGATTGTACAAATAATTGGGAAAGTTGATTTTTTTGAGATATTAATTAATTCAGTAATACATCCTCTATCTTGCAATCCTGAAATTGTATCTAAATCGTCTAAGAAGATTATTTTTCCTGTGAAAAATAGACTTTGTTGTGTAATTGCGTTCCCAATTACATTCTTAATATCTTCTTTACTTCTAAAATCAGAAGAATTTAATTCAACTAATTCTAAGTTTAGTTCTTTTGCAAGTAAGTATACTAATAAAGTTTTTCCAGAGCCTGTTGGGCCTGCAAGAAGGATAATTTTTTTAGGTTCATATTTATAATTTGAAATAAATTTTTTAAGATTTTCAAATTGTGATTTTTGGCTTATTAATTCTTTAGAAGATGCAGGTGTATATTTTCCATGTAATGTTTTTTTTAACATTTTATTTAGTTTGAGTAAAATTAGCTAATAAGGATTCTAGTTGTAAAAACTCGTCTGAACCTTCTACAAGCCTGAATTCTATATCTCCACATTTATCAATTAATTTCATTTTATGCTCATTAGTAATATTAAGGTTTAGAATTTCTTGTTGTATTTGTTTAATAACATCTACACCACTTAGACCATGATTCAGCATGACATCTAATAATAAATTTCTTGCACCAATAAAATCATTTGAAATTGCTTTTTCTAAAACTGCAAGAATTTCTTTTGGGCGAGCAATACTTACTATTTCATAAATTGCCGTTTCATCAATATCTTTATTCATTGCTGCACAACTTTGCAAAATATTTTCTAATCTTCTTGCATCACCGCCAGAAATTTCTATTAAGGTATTTTTTGCATCTTCAGTAATGTGCATTTCTTCTTTATGAGCAATATGATTTATAATTTTTAATATAGCATTTTTATCTAAGGGTTTAAATCTAAAAATTGTGCATCTTGATTGGATTGGCTCTATAATTTTACTTGAATAATTACAACTTAAGATAAATCTACATGTTGCAGTATAAGATTCCATTGTCCTTCTTAGTGCTTGTTGTGCTTCTTTTGTTAGACTATCACATTCGTCAAGATAAATAATTTTGAAGGGAACATCTCCAATTGCTTTTGTTCTTGCAAAATCTTTTACTTTTACTCTTACAGTATCGATTCCACGATCATCTGAAGCATTTAATTCTAAGAAATTGTGATTCCAAGCCTCACCAAATAATTTTCTTGCAATAACTAAAGATAAAGTTGTTTTACCTATGCCTGCTGGACCTGCAAATAACATATGGGGCATGTTTTTTTGTTCAACAAATGCTTTGACACGTTCAACTATTTTTTCTTGGCCTGCGATTTCATTGAAGTCTTTTGGCCTATACTTTTCAGTCCATATACTAGAAATCATAGCTATTTTTTATGATAGAAGATATAAAAATATATAGGGTTTAGAGTGTATATTTTCGATTTTGCTTAAATAGGGGTCATTTTATGGGGTTTTAAAGCTGTATAAACCACAATCATAGTCTTTAAATATTTTACCCCCTTTATAAATGAAAAGAATAATTGGGGGTTAAAAAATGGTTAAAAAGGAGATTAAAATTCAGAATATTGTTGCTTCTGCTTCATTAGAGCATGATGTACCTTTAATAAAACTTGCCGAGGCATTACCAAATACAGAGTATAATCCTGAACAATTCCCAGGATTAGTTATGAGAATAAGAGAGCCTAAGACAAGTGCATTAATCTTTAGTTCAGGTAATATTGTTTCAACTGGTGCAAAATCTATGAAAAAGGTTAAAGAATCAGTTGATGCTATTATAAAGAATTTAGCTAAAATTAATATAAAAATAAAGATAGAACCGGTTATAAAAATTCAAAATATGGTTGCTTCTGGAGATATTGGTATTGATTTAAATTTAAACTCTTTAGCTATGGAGTTAGAGAATACAGAGTATGAACCAGAGCAGTTTCCAGGGTTAGTTTATAAATTACCTGGAACAAGAGCTACTTTTTTATTATTTAGTAATGGAAAAATAGTTTGCACAGGAACAAGGTCAGAAGCTAAGTTAAACGAAGCGGTAGACAAACTGATTGAGAATTTAAAGCAAATAGGTAAAGCTTAAATTCTTAAACTTTTTTCTTTTTTTAGGTTGTAGTTTTTTGTATATTTAGAAGAGGGGGGTTAAATGGAGTCATCAGAACAAATAGAAAAGTTTCAAGGGTTTGTAGAATCTACTTATTCTAAAGATTTAGCTGAAGCTGTTGAAAAAGGCCATAGGTGTTTAAATTTAGATTTTCAAGAGTTGATGAGATATGATGTTGAATTAGCTGAAGCATTATTAAATAGTCCTGAAGATTTGATACAAGCTGCTGAAATTGCAATAAGTCAGTTTGATTTTGTAAAATCTAATATTAGAGCAAGATTTAAGAATTTACCTGAGTCACAATATGTGGCTGTAAGAGATATAAGATCAAAACATCTTTCCAAATTTATTTCTATAGAAGGTATAGTAAGACAAGCGTCTGATGTTAGACCTCAAGTAGTTACTGCAAAATTTGAATGTCCTTCATGTGGAAATACAATTTCAGTTTTACAATTGGATTCAAGATTTAAAGAACCATTTAGATGTTCATGTGGAAGAAAAGGAAAATTTAAATTATTGTCTAAGGATTTAGTTGATGCTCAGAGATTAGTTGTTGAAGAAGCTCCAGAAAATTTAGAAGGTGGAGAACAACCAAAAAGACTTTCTGTTTTCTTAAAAGAAGATTTAGTTGAACCTAAGATGGAAAAGAAGACAACTCCCGGTTCAAAAATACTTGTTATGGGTGTTGTAAAAGAAGTTCCTATAATATTATCTACCGGTGCACAATCAACAAGATATGATTTAGCAATGGATGCTAATTTTATTGAACCAATACACGAAGATTTTTCAGAAGTTAATTTGTCTCCTGAAGATATAGTTAGAATAAAAGAAATGGCGGCTGATCCTAAAGTAATAGAAAATTTAGTTGGTGCTATAGCTCCTTCTATTTATGGACATGAAAAAGTGAAAGAAGCAATTACTTTATTATTGTTTGGTGGTGTGAAAAAAACAAGACCCGATAGAACTTCAGTAAGGGGAGATATTCATATTTTATTAGTCGGAGATCCAGGAGCAGCAAAATCTTCTATGTTAACTTTTGTTGCTAAGGCTGCACCCAAAGCAAGATATATTGCTGGAAGATCTGCATCTGGTGCAGGTATAACTGCTAGTGTTGTGAAAGATGAATTTATGAGGGGATGGGCTTTGGAAGCAGGTGCTATGGTATTAGCAAATAAAGGTATATTATGTTTAGATGAAATGGATAAGATGAGCGATGAAGATACTTCTGCTTTGCATGAAGCTATGGCTCAGCAACAAATTAGTATATCTAAAGCAAATATTCAAGCTACATTAAGAGCAGAAACCACTGTTTTAGCAGCTGCAAATCCTAAGTTAGGAAGATTCGATCCTTTTGCACCAATTGCTTCTCAGATTAGTTTACCTCCTGCATTAATTAATAGATTTGATTTAATTTTTCCAATAAGAGATTTACCTAATAAAGAAGTTGATGAAAGAATTGCACAACATGTTTTAAATATTCATCAAGATGCTACAACTATGAATATAACTGTGGATACGCAAACTTTAAGAAAATATATTGCTTATACTAAACAACATATTAATCCAAGATTAAGTGATGGTGCGATTGATGAAATAAAATCTTTTTATGTTGCCTTAAGAAATTCTGGAAGTTCAAGCGAAAGAGATATAAAGCCAATTCCAATTTCAGCAAGACAATTAGAATCTTTAGTAAGAATGGCTGAAGCTGCTGCAAGAATAAGGTTATCTGATAGTGTGACAAGAGCAGATGCAAAGAGAGCAGTTGAATTACTAAAACATTGTTTGTTACAAGTTGGTGTTGATCCAGAAACTGGACAAATTGATATTGATAGAATTTCAACTGGAATGAGTAGTTCTCAGAGAGGAAAAATAATTTCTGTAAGAGAGATTATTAATGATTTAGAATCAAAATATGGAAAAACAATTCCAATAGAAGATGTAATGTCTGAAGCTGCTGAAAGAGGACTGACTGCAGATAAAATAGAAGAGGCTATTGAAAAACTGAAAAGATCGGGTGATCTTTATGAGCCAAAGAAAGGTTTCTTGGCTAAGATATAGAGGTTAAATTTCCAAAGATATATAAATCTTTAAGGGGTTTTTAGGGTTAAAATGGCAGAAATGCAAGGTTTTCAGGAAAATGGACAAACCGGACAAGGTAGACAAGTTGCTTACAAAGTAAGTATTAAAGACTTGCTTGAAGGACAGTATTTTGTTCAAGAAGGGTGGAATCCTAACTATATTTTAACTAAAAATAGAAGAAAAATATCTAGGGCAAATATAATAGCAACTGTAACTGATAAGAGAGAAGGTGAAAATTTCTGTTCTTTGACTATAGATGATAGTACAGGTAATATCAATGCAACTGTTTTTGCAGAAAATGTTCACATATTAAAAGATAAAAATCCCGGAGATTTGATTTTAATTGTAGGAAGACCAAGAGTAAACAATAATCAAACAGTTTTAATTGTAGAAATTGCAAGAAAGTTAGAACCTGAATGGGCCAAACTAAGAAAATTAGAATTAGAAGCAATTAGTAAAGAAGTGAAACCTGTGGAAGAAGAAGTTAAAATAAACCAAGCTCCAAAATCTTTTGAAGAAGAGATTATTCAGGATATGAATGTTCAAGAAGTTTCAGAAAGACAAAAAATGGTTAATATAATTAACAACTTAGATAAAGGAGAAGGTGCACCAACTGAGATAGTTGTGAAACACTTTGGAAATAATGCTGATGCTTTAATTCAGGAATTATTAAAAGAAGGAGAAATATTCGAAATTAAACCAGGGAGATTGAAAGTATTATGAAAAAATCTGATGATTATGAATCTATGTTAAGTGAAGGTTTAGAACAATTACCTGCATCTGTAAAAACTAAAAGTAGATTTGAGATGCCCAAAGTTACTGGGCATGTGGAAGGTAATAAAACCATAGTAAGTAATTTTTTTCAGATTGCAAAAGCGTTGAATGTTGATTCAAAACATTTAATGAAATATTTACAAAGAGAGTTAGCTGCGCCATCAGTTATAGATGGGCAAAGAGTGGTATTTACAAGGAAATTGAGTTCAAGTATGATAAATCAAAAATTACAAGATTATGCAGATTTATTTGTTTTATGTCATGTTTGTAAGAAACCTGATACTAAGATAGAATCTGAAAATGGGGTTCAGTTTTTAATTTGTACTGCTTGCGGTGCTAAGTCACCTATAAAAGCCAAAATTTAAGATGAATATAGAAGAAGAGTATAAATCTTTGAAAGAAAAGTATTCTAACTTGCCTAAATATAAAGATATTAATGATGAATTTGAAATTGGTGCGTTAAAAGAAGAAAGAATTGTGTTGTTGCCAAGGACAATTTTAAGGATTATGCTTTCAAATGTTAGTAACTATATTTCTATGATTGAACCTGCGATAAATATGACTTCTGGTTCTTTGCATACTATGATTGAAGCAAAGCACATTTCAGATGAAAACAAGAAAGAGATGTTTAAGCATTATAAAG
Organism: Candidatus Woesearchaeota archaeon; assembly: GCA_018302225.1. NCBI lineage: Archaea > Nanobdellati > Candidatus Woesearchaeota > Candidatus Woesearchaeota archaeon. The sequence continues at coordinate 62,318 of JAGVZY010000010.1, read as the reverse complement.
ATTTATCTAAACTCATTCATGAAGGTATTTATGCTGAAATGGGTGATGAGAAAGAGACTATTAATTTTATAATCAAACTGTGGAAATCTTGGAAAGAATTAAAACAAAAACAAAAGAATTATTTAAAAGAAATAATTTCTGCATGGTCTGCAGAGGATGATTTTGAGAAACAAAGAGAAACAGGATATACTGGTTAAGATGATATTAATAAAAAGGCATAGAACTCCGACAAGAACTATTGCTGCTTTATGTGATAAAGAGTTAGTTGGTAAAACTTTTGAAGATGCAGATAAAAGATTAGAAGTTAGCAAAAGGTTTTATGGGGATAAAGAAGCTGGAGAAAAAGAAATGTTAAGAATTTGCGAAGGTGCTGATGATATTAATTTTGTTGGTAAGGAATCTGTAGATTTTGCAGTTAAAAACAATTATATAGAGAAAGGTAATATTATGGTAATTAAAGGGGTGCCTTACGCTATATGCATAAAGATGTAAAATTTAGGAAAATCTGTGCTAAGTGTGGAATTTCTGAGGCAGAAGATATTAATTTTATTGAGGGAATTTGTGAAAAGTGTTTTTTAGAGAAAAATTCTATTATAAGTTTGTTTAAACAGGCTAAGATTATTGTTTGCATGAAATGCAAGATGTATTTTGAATATGATCATTGGGAGAAGTTTAAGGATCTTGAAGAAGTTGTTGAAAAAAAAATAAAAATTAAACCTCAAACTGATTTTGAAATTGTAAAAACTAAAATTGAATTATTACCTAAAATTAAACCGAATCATATTTCTATAAATATTACTGCAAGAAAAGGAAATAGTAAAATAGTTCAGGATTTTGAATTCCCTCTTGAGGTGGAGTATAGAAATTGTCCTTTATGTGCGAGGGCAGGTTCTGATTATTTCGAAGCTATTTTACAAATAAGGCCAAAAAATAAGGCGGTGAAAAATTTTGTAGATGCGGAAATTAAAATTTTAGATTATAAAATTACAAGGGAAGATGAATTGAAAGAAGGTTATGATTTATATTTTGTTAGAAAGAGAGACGCTTTCAATTTGATTAGAAAATTAAAAGAAGAGTTTGAAGGCGAGGTTAAAAATTCTAGAACTTTGCATGGTAAAGATAGAAATGGTAAGTTAAGTTATAGATCTACATTCTTATTTAGAGTAAAAGAGTAATTTCTAAGCAAAGCTTTATAAAATCATGTGCTGAAAATAGGTTTATGTCTAAGAAAAAGGAACAAGAGGAACAAGAGCAACAAGCACAGGAAGAGATTAGTAGAGTTAGAATTCCAAGAGGAAACGAAACTATAGGTATCTTAGAGAGTAGACTTGGTTCTTCAAGAACAAGGGTTAGATGCCTAGATGGTAAAACAAGAGTATGCAGAATACCGGGAAGATTAAAAAGAAAATTGTGGGTGAGAGAAGGAAATGTTGTTTTAGTCGAGCCATGGGAATATGGTGGAGATGAGAAAGGAGATATTATATTTAAGTATAGACCAACACAAATTGCTTGGCTTAAAAGGAAAGAATTTATTAAAGAGTTAGAAGTTGAAGAAGAGTTCTAAAATGCTTATAGAGTATAATGTCAAAATCCCGAAAGAGAGAATAGCTGTTCTTATTGGGAAACAAGCAGAGATTAAGAAAAGATTAGAAAAAAGAACGAAAATAAAAATAACTGTTGATTCTGAGAGTGGAGATGTTGATTTTGATTCTGATGATGCTGTGAAATCATTAGTTTTAGAAAATGTAATAAAAGCAATTGGTAGAGGTTTTAATCCTGAGATTGCAGAAATTTTATTTAATGAAGATTTTTGTTTTGATATTATTAATTTAAAAGATTATGTTAAAACTAAGAATGATTTTGCAAGAATAAAATCTAGATTAATAGGAAGAAATGGCGGGGCAAGAGAAAATTTAGAAAGGCTTTCAAACACTAATATTTCTGTTTATGGAAAAACTGTTGCCATAATTGCAAGATTTGATAGAATTGTGTATACAAGAGAAGCTTTAATTTCTTTAATTACTGGTGCACCACACGCCCATGTATATGAATATCTAGAAAAAGTAAATCATAAATTAGAGCAAGGAAAAGAACTTTAGTTTTTAAACTATTTTCTAATTTTCACAAGATTTATAAACATCTTTCTTTCTCTGAGTGGTGGAAGATAAATGGCTGAGATAAAAATAAAAGCAGAGGAGTTAGCAAAGAAGCAACAGAGTATTAGTGTTTCTGATTTTTTTACTAGAAATAGACATCTTTTGGGTTTTGATAATCCTAGAAAAGCTCTTTTAACAGCTATTAAAGAGGCTGTAGATAATGCTTTAGACGCTGCTGAAGAAATGGGTGTTTTACCAAGTGTGAGTATTGTTGTTAAACAAGTCGGAGAAAACAAATTTATAGTTATAGTTGAAGACAATGGTCCTGGAATTGTCAAGGAACAGATTCCCCATATTTTTGCAAGATTATTATATGGAAGTAAATTTCATAAACTTGCACAATCAAGAGGACAGCAAGGTATAGGTATATCTGCAACTGTTTTGTATGGACAACTTACTACTGGAAAACCTGCAAAAATAATTTCAAGAATTTCTGAAAAGAAACCAGCACATTATTATGAATTATTTATTGATACTTCTACAAATATGCCAAAGATAGTAAAAGAGTATGAAGTTGAATATGATAAACCTCATGGAACAAGAGTTGAAATTGAGTTAGAAGGTATTTATCAGAAAGGTGTAAGATCTATTGATGAATATTTAAAACAAACTGCAATTGCAAACCCGCATGTTGAAATTAATTATATTAATCCTGATAAAGAGCAAGTAAGATATCCGAGAGCAACTAATGAAAAACCCGCGCAACCTATTGAAATAAAACCTCATCCTTATGGTATTGAATTAGGAATTTTAATTAAAATGTTGCATAATACTTCTGCAAGAACATTACAAAGTTTTTTGACCGGAGATTTTTGTAGAGTTGGTGCTGTTTCTGCTAAGGAAATATGTGAAAAAGCAAAATTAGATACTTCAATGAAGCCTTCTGTAATTACAAGAGATCAAGCAGAAGCAATCATGAACGCAATTAAAACTACAAAAATAAGTGCTCCTCCAACTGATTGTATAGTTCCAATTGGTCAGGAATTATTAGAAAAAGGTTTGAAAAAAGAGATTTCAGCTGACTTTTATTGTTCTACTACGAGGTCACCTTCTGTTTATAGGGGTAATCCTTTTGTTATTGAAGCTGCACTAGCTTATGGTGGGCAGATAGACAAAGAAGGCCAAGTTCAAATTATCAGGTTTGCAAATAAAGTTCCTTTGCAATATCAAGCTGGAGCTTGTGCTATCTCTAAAATGATTGGAGAGGTAAATTGGAAACCTTATGGTTTACAACAGTCCGGAAGTAATACTCCTATTGGCCCAGTAGTTGTTGTAGTACATATGTGTTCAGTTTGGGTACCATTTACATCTGAAAGTAAAGAAGCAATTGCCCATTATCCTGAAATAATGGATGAAATAAAATTAGCATTACAAGAGTGTGGAAGAAAATTAGGAATTTATATTCATAAAAATATTAGAGCAAAAGAACATAAGGCTAAAATTGGTTTATTTGAAAAATATATTCCAGAATTAGCAGGTTCGTTATCAGAATTAACTGGCGAGCAAAAGCAACAACTAATTGATCATTTACAAAAATTATTAAAGAAAAATTTACCTTCGTTAGAAATGGAGACTCCAAATGGTGGAAATCAAAGCACGGGAAAAGCTTGAAAATTTAGGAAAGAAAGTAGTACAGAAAATAAAACAAGGAGAAAATCCTTATATAGATGTACCTATAAGAGCTTTATCTAATGTTGATTATAATCAGAAAACTCAAAAATTACAATTAGGAGACAAAAGTGCGAAAAGATTTTTCTTAAATGTTGCTCATGCTAAAAAGTTTTTACAAACTTTTGAAGTTGCTTCTATTGCGCATGATTTGTTGGATAAGAAAAAACATGCTAGTCTTAGAGATGTTTTCTACATGGCTAAAAGAACTATTCCAGGAACTAATGTTAATTTAGTTGACGATCAAACTGAAACTGATGCAACTATAGAAGATTTAGAATTATTATCTGATTGTTCAAGAGAACAATTACATATTAATGCTAATAAAAATGGTTCTGTAGCTGGTAAAGTTATAATCGAAGATTTAGGAGATAGTATTGATTGGAGTAGATTAGGTTCTGGTGGTTGGTCTATTCCTTCTAATGTTGAAGATATAAAATTCAAAAAAGTTGAAGCAAAATATATACTTTATATGGAAAAGGCAGCAGTATGGGAAAGATTGCATGAAGATAAATATTGGGAAAAACAAAAATGTATAATTATGTCTTCGCAAGGACAAACTACTAGAGGTATTAGAAGGTTACTTTCAAGATTACATGATGAATTTAAACTTCCTATTTATGTATTAACAGATTTTGATCCATGGGGATTTTATATTTATTCTGTTATGAAATTTGGTTCAATTAGTTTGGCACATATTTCTGAGAGTCAGGCTATATCTGATATAAGGTTCCTAGGTATAACTGGAGAAGATATAACTAAGTATGGTTTGCAGAAACATCTCATCAAGATGAATGATAATGATTTAAAGAGATTAGATCAAATTGCTAAGTATGAATGGTTTGAGAAGAACAAATTATGGCAGAAGCAGTTTGCAATAATGAAGCAATTGAAGGCTAAAGCAGAAATTCAAGCTTTATCTTCAAGAGGTATTAGTTTCATTTCTGAGAAGTATTTACCTGAAAAGATAAAGAATGAAGACTTTTTAGATTAATATTAAGTTGTTAATAAATTATATGGTAAGATTATGTCTCCGTTTCTGAATATTTTTTTAAAAGTGTTTAAATTTTCATAGACTTTTGTGAAATGCTTTTCAAAATAATTTATTTCAGTTGTGTAAGCTGATGGTCTTCTTCCTGCGTTTGATTGATCTATATATTTTATTGTTGTATCAATCATTTCTTTAAGACTATTTAATGAAATTTTTTCAGCTTTTACTTCCTTACTTAACATCCCTAAATCTAATAGTTTATAGATTGTTTTATAATATTCTATAATTAATAAAGCATATTTTGTGAAACAAGTTTTTGAAAGTCCTGCTAATTCGTTGTATATTAATTTATTACTTAAAAGTTTTTGGTTGGTTTCTTTAAATTGTTGATAATTTAAATATGCTAGTGAAGTTTCATTAAAAGCACCCCTAAACTCAACGATATTATTTAAGGCCGAATTTTTAAGATAATCTAGCATTGCTCTTAATTGAGAACCTATTTTTTCAATTGAAGTTATTGTTAAAATCCTTTTTACTTCTTTTTGAACCCGAGATAATTCATTTGCACGAAAGATGGTTCCAATTGCTCTTTCGGTTATGCTTACTTCAGTTTCTAAGATTGTTTTAATACCTTTTAAATTATCTGCATCTTTATAATTTTCATTTTGATTTGCTGAACTTAATTCATTTACGAATTTAACCAACGCTTTAGAAATTTCTTCGTTGGAATTATTTATTTTTTTAATTGCTTTTGATATATCTACTATTGGAATTTCCATAGAATACTTAATTTTTTTGGAATATAAAAAGTTTTGGGTTAGAATGTTTTGTTAAACGTAAAAAAAGATACTTTAAACCTTCTTTTGTTGAGAAGTTTGAGTTTACATAAGGCTCAAAAAGATGAATTTTTTCAATTAAACTTAAGCTTGAAGGTATAACTCTTTTGAATACTGCTTTTAAAATGTCTTCATCTCTGTGTCCTGATGCAAGGCTAAATAATGAAGTAGAATAAACTATTTTGTTAAGCAAATTTTGATTGTTTTGATAATATAAAGAAATGTTTTGAATTCCGTTTGAAATATAATTTAAGAAATCTTCCTTGTTTTTTGTGGGTGATCGTAGATAATTATTTTCTATTAAACTGGTGTCTATGCTTCTTGAAAAAAGAATTAGATTCTGGATATATTGGTCAGGTTTTTTTGTTTTAGAAATAGTAGTTTTTATAGTCTTTCTTATTTTCTTTCTTTGTTGTAAGTCGTCTTTAAAAAATGAAGATAAGTAAGTTTTGTATAAGTGGTATATATTTTCCCTATTAATTTGAGTTATTTTTGAATAAGACATTTGTTCAAGTAGGGAATTAAGCTTAATAAAACTAATCTAAGTAAGGTTTATAACTTGATGGGGGCATATTTTCATAGAAAAGCTTTTAAAGGTTTTCGGAGTGTTTTAAGTCTAGATGCCTTCGTAGCTCAGTAGGTAGAGCACCTGACTGTTAATCAGGTGGTCGGAAGTTCGAGTCTTCCCGAAGGCGTAGGGTTCCGTAGCTTAGCCTGATAGAGCACTCGACTGATAATCGAGAGGTCCGGAGTTTAAATCTCCGCGGGACCACTATAAAAAAGAGGGTGAAAATGGAAAAAGTTTCAATTGTTGAATGTGAATCTTATAATCAAAAAGAAGTTGATAATGCAGTTAGAAAAGCTCTATTAGATATTCAATTTGAGTTTAAATTTGGTTCTAAAGTTTTAATCAAACCTAATTTGTTGACTTCTGCAACTCCTAAACAAGCGATAACAACACATCCTGCAATTGTTGAAGCAGTTTGTAAACTTCTTAAAACAAAAAAGTGTAAAATTACTATTGCCGAAAGTACGGGATTTTTTACACAAGAAAAACATTTACTTTTTGGGAAAACCGGGATGGAAGATATTGCTAAAAAGTATGGTGCTGAATTGTTATTATTAGAAAAAGTTGCACCCTTAACACATAAAGCGAAATATCAGAGTATGGATATTGAATTACCTAATCTATTTGATAAATATAATTTAATTATTAATATTCCAAAACTTAAAACGCATATGCTTGCACAATATACGGGTGCAATGAAAAACCTTTATGGTTTTGTTCCAGGTGGTTTGAAACAAAAATACCATTCTGTAGGTAGAAGTTCCATAAGATTTCATCAGATACTTTTAGATATATATAATATTATTCAACCCCAAATAAATATTATGGATGGGGTAATGGGATTAGAGGGTGATGGTCCTGGTACTGGTGGAGTTCCAAAAAAGGCAGGAATGATAATTGCTTCAAGAAATGGTGCCGCCTTAGATTGCGTTGCTTCAGAGTCAATGGGTTTTAAATTGGATAATATTCCTTTATTGAGATTAGCAAAAGGTCATCATCTTATTCCTGAATATGAAATTATTGGTAAGAAAAAAGTTGTAAATTTTAAGAAACCTATGGTTCACAAGGGAAAAATTTTAACTGCGATTTATCATACTATTTTTGCAGGAGATATAGCCGATCCGTATGTTATTGAAGAAAAATGTACGCGATGTGGAACTTGCGCACGAGTTTGTCCTGTTAAATGTATTACATTAAAACCTTATCCAGAGTGGGATTATAAAAAATGTATACACTGCTACTGTTGTCATGAAAATTGTCCGTATAAAGCAATTGGTTTAAGAAAATCTTTTTTAGGAAAAATGGGGCTTAAATTAAAAGTAATGTATGATAAAATAATGAATAAATTAAACAAAAGAAAAAAATAGATTTAAGAAACTGATGAGCCGTTTGAAACTTCCTTGTCTGTAGTTAAGAGACTTAAGTTTTCTTTATCTAGGGAAGCTAATATCATCCCATTACTCTCTATACCTCTTAATTTAATAGGTTCTAAGTTTGCAACTACAATTACCTTTTGTCCAATAATTGCTTTTGGATTATAATAATTTTTTATTCCTGCAACTATAGTTCTTGGATTTTCTTCACCTAAATCTATTTTTAAAACCATTAATTTGTCTGCATTTGGATGCGGTTTTGCTTCTAGGATTTCTCCAACTTTTAAGTCTATTTTCTTAAAATCTTCATATTTTACCAATTTAGATTCACCTCTTTGTGTTGGTTTTGGATTATTTGTTTTTATTCTATATTCTGTAACTTTAGATGTTATTTGTTTTAAAGATTCTAATTTTTTATCATCTATTTTTTCAAATAATATCTTGGGTTCACTTATTTTTGTAATATTAAATTCTTTTATTTTGCTCCAATCTTTTTCATTACAATTCAAGAATGAAAGTATTTTCTTTGAAGTTTCTGGAAGGTAAGGTTGCGAGATTAAACCTAAGATTTTAATTAAGTTTATACAATTAAATAAAACATCTTTATCTTTTGATTTCCAAGGTTCTTTAGATTGGAAGTATTTGTTACCTATATCAGAGAGTTTTAAAATTTCTCTTAGTGCTTCTCTTAATTCTACTTTTTCATAAAGTGAGATAATTTTATCAACTTGTTCTGAAACTTGTTTGTGAAATTTTTCATCTACTTTTCCTTTTATTTCGGAACCATAAGTTTTGTAAGTAAAACTTAAAGTTCTGTTTATATAATTTGAGAAGTTGCTAATTAAATCATTATTTATCCAATCTCTAAAATCATTCCAAATAAAATCTGTATCTCCAGTTTCTGGAATTACTAATGAATCATAGAATCTCCAGTAATCTGATGAAAGGCCAGTATTTTTTAAATTTTCACAGAATACTCCGTGAGATTTGCTTTTTGAGAATTTTGAACCTTCATAATTAAGATATTGTAAACCTACAACATTGTAAGGTAAATTGAATGAGCCTTCTGCAATTAATTCTCCTGGGAAAAGTAAGGTGTGGAAAGGAATATTATCTTTTCCTATAAAATGGTAGATTTTTGAATCCTTGTTTTTCCAGTATAATTCCCAATCTTTTGTGCATTCTTTCGTTGAGCTGATATAGCCTATTGCTGCTTCTGCCCAAACGTAGATTTTTAATGCTTCATACCCTTTTATAGGTACCGAGATGCCCCAGTTTAATTCTCTTGTTACATCTCTTGATTTTAATCCTTCTTTTATCCAAGAGAGGGCAATACTTGAGACTTGTTTTCTCCAGTGTGTTTGTTTTTTAATCCAGGATTCTAATTTAGGTGATAATTTTTCTAAGTCTAGGAAAAGATGTTTTACTTCTTTGAAAATTATTGTGTTTTGATTACAAACTGCACATTTTGGATTTATTAGTGAAGTTGGTTCTAGTAATGAACTACATTTTTCACATTGATCTCCACGTGCTGATTCATATCCGCAATTAGGACATTTTCCAACAATATATCTATCTGCTAGTGATCTTAAACAATGTTGACAAAAAGGAACTTTTATCGTTTTTTCTATTAAATATTTATTTTTATACATTTCTTTGAAAAATTCTTGAACTGTGTTGTGATGAACTTTTTTACTCGTTCTTGAAAAATTATCATAAGAAATATTAAACCAGTCGTAAATTTCTTTGTGAATCTTATAGAAAAAATCACATAGCTCTTGACAAGATACACCTAATTGTTGAGCTGCGATTTCTGAGGCAGTTCCGTGTTCATCTGTTCCACCAATTAGCAAAGTTTCATAACCTTGAAGCCTGCAATATCTAGCAAAAATGTCTGCTGGTAAGTGAGAGCCCACTATATTTCCTATATGTGGAACATTGTTTGTATATGGCAGAGCTGCAGTGATTAATCTTCTTTCTTTTGTCATAATTATAACTTATAAAGACAGATTTTTAAAGTTTTGGTTGGAAAGTTAAATAAATATAGCTTTTTTTAGAGATATTGTGCGGTTTTAGTCTAATGGTTATGATTCAGGCTTCCCAAGCCTGCTGTACGGGTTCAAATCCCGTAAACCGCATAGTTATTAAATAAGTTTGTTTTAATTGAATTATGCCTGAGATAAAATCAGAATCAAAATTATTATTAGATTTAGTATTGCATATTTTATTAACACCTATAGTTTTTTTTCAGATTATTTTTGGTAAAAAACAATTTAAAGATTTATTTAGACCCTTTCATGATATATATCTGTTTCTATTTGATGCTAAGTTTACAAGTTTTATTGTTATTTTAACTATTTTAATAAGTGTATTTGCTTGGTTGTTTTTGCCTGAGGAAATATTTAGTTTGCTTTTGAATTATCCTCAAGATTTGTTAGATTATACAAGATGGTTTTCTTTGATTTCTAGTGGTTTTATTCACGCAAATTTGATCCATTTGTTTGGAAATATGCTTGCACTTTTTATTTTTGGTAAGGTTTTAGAAAGAAGAATAGGGACTAAAAAGACAATTTGGATTTATTTGGGAGCAATGTTGATTAGTAGTATTGGAGATTCTTTAATTGGATTGTCTTTAAGTTCTACAGGTGGTAGTTCGGGTGCATCTGGTGCAATAATGGGTTTAGTTGCTGCCGCAATTTTATTTGAACCGTTATATATTACTTATCAGTTGTTGATACCTTTACCTATAATGGTTGTGGGCTGGCTGTCTATTTATGCTGATTTTTCAGGAATATTAAATCCGAGTGGAGATGGAGTAGCACGTTTTGCACATGCTTTTGGTTATTTATCAATTTTAATGATTATGTTTTTCTTTAGTGGAGAAGAAAAATCTAAATTAAAAAAAGGATTTTATATAAATTTAATTTCATTGGGTATTTTTGGTTTGATTTATTTTTTATTTTTGTAAGATAATTGTTCTAGAAAAACCGATTACTTGTAACCATTCTTCAAAGTTAAGTTCAAAACACTTTTTATTTAAGAATTTTAAATTAGGCATTTTTTCTTTTGCTTGTTTTTGAGTATATCCTTTTTTAGTTAGTGCATATTCAATTGCATTTTTTAACTTTTTAGTATTTTGTAGGTATATTAAACCAAATGCAGTTGGTTCTTTTGGAGTTATTTTGATCAAAACACTTTCTGTTTTTGGAAGGGGTAAAAAGTCCTCTTTGTTAATTTCTTTTAGAATTTCTATATTAAAGAAATCTTTGATTACATAATTTAGAACACCTTTTTCTATAAAATTTCTTGGAATCATAAAAATTCCTTGTTTAAATTTAGTCTTAATTAGTTTGTTAAATAAAGATTCGCAAATGTAATAAGGAAGATTTCCTAGGATTATATCAAAATTATTTAAATTATATTTTAGTGCATTTGTATTAATAAAATTAACATTTTTAATCTTAGCTTTTAAAAGTTTGAATAAATCTTGATCTATTTCTAAAGAAGTAATTTTTCCATTTAAGAATTGAGTAAGTTCTCCATGTCCTGCACCAATTTCTAAAACTTTATCTTTCTTTTTAGTTAGGTTTCCAATATATTTTAAAACTTCTTTGTTAATCATAAAATGTTGGTCATATTGTACTGTCATAGGTATGTAACCTCTATTTCTGTTTTTTCTGCTGTTGGATATTGTTCTATAATTGCAAGTTTATATTGTTTTAGTTTATCTTTTAATTCTAAAACAATCCAATCTCCAGTTAATATTCTTTTGTTTTTATTATCCATTTCTAGAAGTTTTTTAGGTACTTTAAATTTTTTAATAAGTAGATTATAGGTTGTTTTAGGGTTTTTAGTGTAAATTGCACCATGTTTAAGCATACCTTCTTTTGTTATTAAATCATAAGGTTTTGCAGTGCTTTGAGCGTATTTGATTATTCTATTTGTGAATTGAATTTTATCTTTTAATTTTGCAGTACATAGATGGATATTATAATGTTTATTTTTACAATACTTTAAAATTTTTAATCCCAATTTTTCACTTCCTTTTACTGCAAATGAATCTTTTGATTTTATTTTAAAGCCCATTTTAATCAAAGCATCAGAATTTGTATCTGAAACTTCAAGTTCATTTAAATTTAGAAAATCGACTTTATCATCTATAAAATCACATAATTGTTTGATTTCTTTTTCTTTATTTGGTAAAAGAGGAATTTCTACACCTATACCCCATTTGAATTTATTTGCTAAGGAAATTTTATTCCATAATCTATTTGAATCTAGAGATGGATGAAATCTAATTTCATCTAAGCCCACTTGATTTAGTTGTTTTAAATTGCTTTCATTTACTAATTCTAAAGGTGTGTATAAATGAATATGGAATTTATTTTTGAATGTTTTTTTTAAGAATTTTATTAATTTTGTCGTTCTTTTAATTTTCATTAAAGGATCCCCACCAGTAATACCACAACCTAAAGAATTTCCTTTTTTTGTTTCTTCTAAGATTTTTTTTAGATTATTAGTTTTAAGCTCATTGATGTAAAAAACATCTTTGTTAAATTTCTTTTCTGAGATTGGACAAAAATAACAATGTTTGTGGCATAAGCCTGTTATGAACAAAACCATTTTTTGACCTTTTATGCATAATTGACAGCCTTTGGCTAAATTCCCTTTTTTCCAGGAGTAATATTTAGTTTTTTGCATATTTAGTTTAAATTAAGAGAGATATATAAAGGTTTATAAATAAAAATGTTTTTAAAGACTGTATCTTTAATTTAATTAAAAGAGGTTGAAATGAGAGTACTAAAACATTATTATGCAAATTTCTATAAATATTTTAAGTCAGATTTGTCTAAATTAGAGTTTTCTATCTGGTTGTATACTATTGGAGTAAGTTTAGTAAGCATATTTATTCCGATTTTATTATTAAGTGCGGGATTTCCATTAAAGCAAGTCATTTTGTTTCTGATTATTTTTAATGCAACTGATGTTGCACTTAATTTTTTAGCAAGAAAATTTGTTATTTGGTATGGTGCAAAGAAAACAATTATTATCGCAATTATTGCGCATATAGGAAGTTTTTTGTTATTATATCCCACTAACTATGACTGGCCCTTGTTGGTTGCATTGGCAATTTGTCTAGCTATAGCAGATTCATTTTATTGGGTTGCACACTGGTTTGTATTTAATGAATGTGTTCATCCAAGGGCTGGAGTCGGAAAACAAGTTGGATTTTTAATGGTTGTAAGGCAGACAGGAGGTTTAGTTGCTCCTTTAGTGGGTGCTGGTTTTTTAATATTTTTAAATAAACAATATTTAGTTATTTTAAGTAGTTTAATGTTATTGACTTCTTTAATTCCTTTATCTAGAATAAAAATGGATCATTTGAAGCCTAAGGTGGTTGATGGGGTTTTTGATTTTTTAAAACAAACTAAAAATAGAATAAATTTGTTGACAATTTTCTTTTTAGGTATAGATTATACTGTTGAATATACGATTATTCCTATATTTGTTTTTATAACTTTTTTAAGTTTTGAAAGTGTAGGTATAATGCCTACAATAATTGCGATTGTAGCTATGTCTACGACTATTGTTATAGGTAAGTTAGCCGATAAATGGGGCAAATCTAAATTTATTATTTTAGGTGCATTTTGGATTGCAATAATTTGGTTATTAAGAATACAAAATATTTCAGAATTGACAAGAATCTTTTTGTATGTGACACTAGTCTTTGCTGAATTAGGTGTATTATTTATTATGGTGCCTTTGGATGCTAGGTTAGTTAAAGATAGACATCAAAAATCTCTTTTAGATACTTCAACTTATAGGAATTTTGGTTATATGTTTGCACATGCGGTTACTTTGACTGTTTTGTATTTTGCCGCAAATGTTTTCGAAATGGCTTTTGTTTTGGCTTTATTAGCTATAACTAGTTTAGGAATATTAAACTGGATATTTATAGATTATAATAACAAATCAAATAATGGGATTAAGACTTAGATTTTTTAAAAATTTTAATTTTTCATGTTTTGGAAGTTGTTTAATTAAATATTCTTTTTTGCATGCATCTGATTTGTCTTTGCATTTGGAGGAGGTGATTAAATGGTTAAATCCTTTTCTTTTTACATATTTACTTCCTTTTCCAGATTGATGGGTTTTCATTCTTTTTTCTAGGTTGTTTGTGACACCAGTGTAATAAGAACCATCAAGACATTCTAGAATGTAAATATACCAAGTTGTTTTAGTCATTTCAATTCAAAAGAAAAGGTTTTTAATAAACTTATCTTTTAATAATTTATGATTAAAATAGTTTTCATTAGAAGAGTTTCTGCTGTTGGAAAACTACTATTATTAAAGAAGCTGGTTCGATAGTTTAAAAGCTAATACTTATAAACTTGATTAATAATTTAATTTTTGGTGGTAAAATATGGCGGCAAGTCTTAAAGCACAGAAAAAAATGCAATTGGATTATAATGTAGATAGAGCAATTTATAATGGTTTTGTTAAAGTATGCGCACAGAAAGGATTTGCTCCTGCTGTGGTAGTTGAAAGATTGATTAAAAAATATACTGAAACTGGACAGATTTAATTTTTTCTTTTTATAAAATTCGTTTCGTCAGACAGTGAGCCTGTTGTGTGATGTAGGAGAGACCCCCGGATGCGTGACATTCGAGGGAAGGTTTTTTTCGATATCTGAATTAACTAAATTCCAATTGTTGGGAGCTCTTTCCAAATGTAGAGATAGGTAATTGTGCCCATAATAACAAAGTCTAGAACTAAAATAAAAATTATATTTTTGGTAGTTGGGGCGTTGGACATTGAAAAGATTAGACCCAAACCAATTATTAATCCTATTAAATAAAATAAGGTAAATACCCATAAGGTCTTTTTTAATTTTCTTTTATTTTGAATCATATTATTTACTTCTTTTTTTATTCAAATAACTTCACTATTTCTTCTGTAGAGTATATTTTATAATCTTTTTTTGCAATTTAAGCTTTTTATCTTGACTCCAAATGGGGCATTTAATTTTCAATGCCAAGGCAAAATAATCAATATCATCTGGATCTGGGCTTATTTTTTTAGCGGCCATAATAAATCTTTCAGTTTCTTCATTACTAATAGTATTTATTCTCTTTTTCAATATATTCGTCAAATTATTAAAATCTTCAGAATTTCTTTGTGTTTTTTCTATAATTTCTGATTTATGTTTTTCAAATTCTTCAAAAATATATTCTGGAGTAAAAAGATGAAATTCATTTTTAAAAATAAGTTCTTCGGTCTTTCCTTGTTTAATTAAAATAGAAAAAAGAATATTAGCATCTACGATTAAGTCCATTTTAGACGGAGTACCTTCTTTTTGCCAAACTTTTATTTAACTTTTTACCCCATTCTAAAGTATCTCTTTCTGTAACTATACTTTTTGCTTTAAACTTTTTGATGAATTCTAAATCGTTTATTTTTTCGTCAAATGCTTGCCTTGCAACAGCACTCCAATTAATTTCATTGAATAAATCCATCTTTTGTTTTAATTCTACGGGAATAGCTAATGTTACATTTACCATATTTATCGCCTTGTGTATTATGTGTTAATACGTGTATGTATGTGTAGATATTTAAAGGTTTCGGTTGGGTTGGTTGTTAGAGATACCTCGGAGTTCTATTCAAATCTCACGGATAGGGTTTTTAGATTAGTTTTATAAAGCTTGAATCATTTTTTAAATTATGAACTTACCCCTTACAGATTCAGAAGTGAATAATGCCTTGAATTTAAGAGGCTTTGAAGAACATCCAGTTATAACTCTTTTGAATAACTATCAAATAAAGATAATTGATATTGCTAAAAATTTAAAGGAAAAGAATAATTCTGAAGCTCAGGATTATATTTGTGCTAACTTAGGGGATTTTGCGGACGAAGTGGAAAGAATTAATGATTTTAACTTTGAATCTTTAGAAATTATTGCGATTTGGTCTAAGTTAGATAAAATTAATTTAAATTCGAGATATATTAATTATAATATAGCTAAAATTTTAAGTTCTTCTTATGGTATTGTTACCTTAGGATCTGAATGGAAAGGAACGCCGAGAAGTTTATTACAAAAAGGAGATTATCCTGTTGGGGCATTAAAATCTGAAAAGCAAGTTCAATTATATACTCAAAGATTAAGTAGGATAGATAGATCTTTAGAAGAAATAGATTTTTATAGAACTGGAAGCAAATTGAGCTTTGAAGAACTGTCTCAAAGAATTAAGAACAATGATCCATTAATAGAAGATGAGATTAATAAAATCTCGGCAAGAGAGAAGTTGCCACAAATGAAGGTTTTAGGTTATATTCATGAAAACTTTGGAAATGGTTATATTCCTCTTTATGTAATTCTTAATAGACAACTTGCAGAAATTAAATTAACTAAATAAAATTTATAAGCTTAATATCTACATTTAATTTCTCTTTTATTTTCAACTTTCTCCTGCCACGTTTTGAATGTGTGCGTAGATTCTAAAATTTAGGTAATAATTTACTTGCACTAAAAAAAGATGCGACACGTTGGCCTTGTGGCGGAATTCTCAGCTCAAAATCCACTTTTTGAGGTATTTTTTTATTTCGGCTTTCATATTTAGAATTTAAGGAGTTGTGAGGAAATGGTTCCTCGAATGTCACGCGAGTGTTTATAGTCCCGTCAGCTTATTTAGAAGAAATATGACTTGGGAGACTGTGGCAAAATAAGGCTATTATTTCTCACATAATCTAAATATATTCTTAAAAAATATTTGTGCATTTTTTATACTTTCTTGCGCAGGTTCTTGATTTGCTTGAGGTATTCTTCTATAAGTGAACTTTCCTCTTTTTCCTTTTTCTAGTTCAAATATATTTAGAAGCGTATCTGCTTTGATAAGCATACTTTGATAGATTCTGAGTAATTCTACATCAATTATACCTTTGTTTACGAGCTTTGAGAATTCTTCAAAGGTTTTTCTATGTTCTTCAGGCGCCAGAGTCTTTATATTCTTTAATAAAAGATAAGCTTTTGCAGCATAAAATATTGAATAGTAAGCATGAGAAATAGCTGCGCTATAATAAGTATCTTCTTTCATTTCAAACACTTCAATTTGTAGTTTCTTATTATCACTTATTTTTTGAACTATCATTGAAAGGTTTAATTCGTTCTGAGCTCGTGCAAGATAAATTTTATATCCTAAATCCATGATCCCTCCCTTCTTTGATTATTTCATAAAATATCCTATTATTATAATAAGCTAAATGTTTTCGTGCTATTTGTTTTCCTAAGTTTTCTTCTTTATTTGTAAGCATTTCAATCATCTCTGATTTTGGGATAATATGTGCATCTATTTCAATTGTACTTTTTAATTTTGCACTATTCACTAAAGCTTCTATTTGCTTTTTATTGTTTTCCTTTTCAATAAAAATTGCAATATCTAAATCCGAGTTATCCTTTTGTTGATTTATAGCATAAGAACCAAAGATAACTAAGGAATAAAATGGGGTGTTTTCAGTAATTTCTTTTTTTAAGGTTTCCAGAGAAAGTTTAGCTAAATGGGGAAGTTTGGATAAACTCCATAATTCGAGATAAGAAAAGGTTAAATCTTTGTTTAAATTAAGGGTTAGAAGACCAGATTTTCCAACTTTTTTTTCAATTAGGACTTCTTCTTTTTTTAATAGGTTGATAGTTAAAGCTAGAGCATTATTAGACTTTTCTTTTAGTTCTTTTTTTATTTCGTTTCGGGTATGTTCTACAAAAGGTTTACTTGCGAATATCCCAAATATTTTGAATTGTTTTTGAGTTATCATATTAACCACTTTATTGGGTTATATAAACCAAGATATTGGTTATTTATATATCTTTCGGTTTTAGTTGGTCAGAGATACCTTGGAGTGTTATTTATATATCTAGATTAGTTTTATAAGTTTAAATATTAATAATTAGATATGCAAGAGTTTGTATTTTTATATCCTATTCCAGAGATAATAAACTTTGAATTGGGGTGTAAGCGCTGGATGAATGTAAAAGAACCTGATTTGTTTAAACAAAAATATAAACTTCTTTTAAACCAATGTATAGATTTGAGATATAGGCAAAAAGGTTTTAATATAAATTATGCCCTTTTTAATGATACTACCCTTTCAGATATGATTGAACTTCATGAATCGGATAAGATTCTAAACGTAGGGATGGATTTTAAAACTCATACTACAAAAAAATCTGATGGAACTTATTCCTATCCTAATCAAGATTATATAATTAATCAATTAGGTATAGTTAAAGTAATTAGAATCGCTGGATTTCATATGTGGGATTGTGTTGAAAAATTAGCCAAAAGATCTTATGAACGGGGGTTAAATGTTTTAGTTGATGAAGACTTAACAGAATTTTTTACCTTTTTGATTAATAAACCGAATTTTGATGTAAATAAATTTCCTAATTATCTTCCTGATAAGAAAGACAAACTTAGCTTTGAATTATTTATGGAGGTAAGAAAAGAGAGACCTTGGTTGTGGCAGGACTATTAATTTTCTTGAAGATCTAGATTCAATAAATTCTTCTTTTATCTTAAAATTTATTCCGCCACGTTTTTAATGTGTGCGTAGATTCTAAAATTTAGGTAATAATTTACTTGCACTAAAAAAAGATGCGACACGTTGGCCTTGTGGCGGAACTTTTTGAGGTATTTTTTATTTCGGCTTTTATACCTTTTAGCACAAGAACACTCATACCTTTAGGTCTGAGATGAATTGCGTAAAGTATTTCTTCTAAAACATACTAAAATGTAACGTAGCGTTGACGCTACGCTACTTGAAAGAAACCAATTAGTGTAAGCTGTCTTTCTATAAAAACTTTGCGTCGGGAGAAAAAAATGAAAAACGAATTAGTTAAAACGGGCTCAACTGTAGGAGAAAGTAATCTACACTTGCAGATTACTCCTGCATACAGGAGAGACGTATTTGCGAATAAGAAGGTTTTTGAATTAACAAAGAAATATCTCCTTGAAAAATCAGAAAAGCTTGGTCTTGTAATTCCTGCTATAGACTTTGGACCAGACCATGGACATATTTTTATTAGTAATTGGAAGAAGCATAGTATAGAAAAAATAGTCAGAGAGCTAAAAGGTTTCTCATCTTATATGATAAGAAAATATCATAAAGATTTACTTAAAAATAAGTTATGGGGTAAAAAATTCTGGAGTGCGGGATATTTTTATAGAACTGTTGATGCAGTTACAAAAGATTCCGTAAGATTCTATGTTGAACATAGCCAAAAGAAACATTGGAAAGCAGTTGATTATCAGTATTATAAATATGGAAAAGAACAATTAAGATTAGCTCAATTTAACTAATGACGCTCAGCACTTTAGTGCTGAGTAGTTCACATTTAGAATTTAAGGGGCTGTGGACAAATGGTCCCTAGAATGTCACGCGAGTGTTTATAGCCCTGTCAGGTTATCTATGGGAAACATGACTTGAGAGGGACTGTGGCAAAAATTACAGAAAGATTTATATATAAGACATATATACTTATATACGTGATGTAATATGGTACAAGCTGTGATAAATATAGACGAAAATACTAACAGGGTGTTAAACATAGTAAAAGCAAAATTTGGTTTAAGAGATAAGTCTCAGGCAATAAACATAGTCGTAACTGAATATGAACAACTTTCTTTAGAACCTGAATTAAGGCCTGAATATAAAATCAAATTAGCTAAAATTATAAAAGGAAAGCATTTTTCTCGTGAGGAATTAGAAAAAGAGGTATCTTAATGTACAAAGATTGCTATAGTGAAGAGATTGTAAAAAAGTTAGCTAAGCTCAAAAAGAAAGATAATACGCATTATTTTCAAGTTAGAAAAAAGATTGATTCTATTTTAGAAAATCCTAATCATAGTTATAAATTTTTAACTTATGATATGAAAAGCTTGAATAGAGTCCACATAGGACATTTTGTTTTAGTTTTTAAAGTAGATCATCAAAATCAGACAATTTTTTTTGAAGATTACGATCATCACGATTTAATTTATAGGGATTAAATTTTTGTCCTCGATTTAATTAGGGTAAGGCTAATAAGTGTTTTTTTGGGTTGGTTCGTCAGGGGGTGAGCCTATGATGTGATGTAGGAGGGACCATCGAAATATACTCTAAAAAATAGAAAGATTTATATAGTACATTAAATGTACTAAGCTATACATAAAATGAACAATACATTATTCGGAAACGGAAAAGAAAAGATATTAGCCTGTTTTTATAGAAATTATACTAAAGAGCTTTATTTTAGTGAGATTTTAAGAGAAACAAAACTAACTCAGAATACTACTCTTAAACATCTGAAGAATCTTCAAACAAACAACCTTATAATTTGTACTAAAAAGATAGGAAATACTTTCTATAAGTTAAATCCTAAAAATAAACAACTTTATGCTATTCTAGCTTATTTTGATTATAAAAAGTTTAATGAACTTCCTTTAGATAGAAGAAGGGCAATAACCGACTTATTAGATAAACTTAAGATTAAACCTTTAATCACCCTCCTTTTCGGTTCGACTGCAAAAGGAACTTTTTCAAAAGAAAGTGATATAGACTTGCTTTTAGTTTATAATAAAAAAGAATCTGAAGATCAAAAACTTAAAAAAGATATAGAAGCAATAACAGGAGTTAAAATACAAACTTTTATAATTAATTTTGACTATTTTAAAGAACAGATATTAAGAGAAGAAGATAAAGTTATAACTCACGCAATAAAGACAGGATTTCCATTATCGGGAAATGATCAGTTTTACAAAGAGGTATTAAATGACTAAAGAGCTTTGGGAACTATGGCTGGAAAGTGAAGAAAGAAGAAATAGAGATTTCAATCAGTATCTTAAATCCAAGAAAATAACTAAAGAAACTGAAACTCCTGCTTTAGTTAAAGGTCACATAGAAAAAGCAGATCATAATCTTAAGTTTCTTCAAGCCACTCTAGGATTAAAGGAATTTAATGATTGGGCAATTGTTGTTTCTTATTATTCTATTTATCAGGCGTCTTTAGCATTGTGTGCGTTAAAAGGCTATTCAACAAAAAATCATTTAGCTACTTTATTAATATTAATTAAAGATTTTTACAAAATTAAACTAGATAGAGAAGATATAGCAATAGTTAGTAAGGTGGCTATAGAAAAGGAAGAAGTTTTAGATTATATTAAGAATAAAGCAAAGAGAAAAGAGGCAAATTATTCAACTAAAATCTTTTTTGATATAAAAGAAGCAGAGGGGTTACAGAGAAAAGCAATAAACTTCGTGAATAAGGTTAAAGAGATTATAGATACATATTAAACCTGTTTTTTAGGGTGGTTTGTCAGGGGGTGAGCCTGTTGTGTGATGTAGGAGAGACCATCGAAATATAATCTAAAAAATAGAAAGCTTTATAAGTAAGAATATTCTTACATTTGAATATGATGAAAACAATTAAAGTATCTGAAAAAGGACAAATTGCTCTTCCTCAAACTATGCGAGAAACTCTAGGAATAGAACAAGGAGATGAGTTAATAGTTATACAATTAGATAATAAGATTTTATTAGAAAAATCACAAAAAGTTGAACAATCTATGAAAGATGATTTTAGAGATATTCTTAAGTTTAGCGAAATGGTTTTAGCTAAAGATTGGAATAGCAAAGAGGATGAAAAAGCATGGAAGAATTTGTAAAAGGGGATGTAGTAGTATTACCTTTTCCATTTTCAGATTTGAGTAATTCAAAAAAGAGACCTGCTTTAGTAGTTGCTGAATTAGAAGGGGATGATATCATTCTCTGTCAAATAACTAGCGAAGCTAGAGTGGATAAATATTTTTTGATTCTAAACAATAAAGATTTTAAAAAGGGAAGTTTGCCTTTGACTAGTTCAATTAGACCTAATAGGTTATTTACAGCAGATAAGTCCATTATTCTTTATAAATCTGGTTCTCTTAAAGAATCTAAAATAAAAGAAGTTGAACAAGTAATAGTTAAGATGTTTACTAAGTAATTTGTTTTCTTTTTTTGGGTTGGTTTGTCAGAGATACCTCGGAGTTCTGTTTATATATTGTGGAGAGAAGAATGAGACGATTTTGAGATTAGTTTTATAAGTCTTAATTAGTTCTTTTAAACAATGGTTATACTAATAAATTTTAAGGAAGAATTGGAAAAGAAGCTTTCTGAACCAAAAGTAAAACGGATCCCTTCAATCAGTCTTAAAAAGAATGGAGTAATTGATAATTTTAGCTTTGATCAAAAGTTTATTTCAGAAATGGTTTCAATTTTAGGAGAACAATATTCTAAGGCTAATTCTATCGCCCAAGAGTTTCAAACTTTACTTTTTGAAAATCCCTTAAGGGCGGTTAAGAATTTAAGATCCTATATAGAAAGAATAAGAGATATCTCTTCTAATAGGGCATTTGGAGAATCTATGGCTGGTGGACCAAATCAAGATACTATTGTTCCAGTGTTTAATGTTTTAGGTTTCGTTTATCCTGCATTAGATAGAGAAGTAAGAAAAGAAGGATTAAGACAATGTTTGAATTATTTAGATGGATTAAGATATGATTATTCGCAAAATCATGTGGAATTAATTGATGAACCTTGGTTAGTTGGAGATATAGTTTCTAATCGCAGTCTTTATTGGTGCGGTTATCAACAACAAACAGACTTACTCAAAAAAAATCCTATTTGGAAAGATTTTATAAAAGTTATGACTAATACTCAAAGTGAGTTTTGGTTAGCAATAGCCGTTGCTCATCCCGAGTATTCTTCTTTAGAAATTAGGACCAATTTTTATAAACTATTTCCTCAATTGACGGATAGAACAACTGATGCTATGGCTGCAATCGTTTATAATTGGAGTTTAAATAGAAGTAAGGCGTACGGTATTCCTTTAGAACAGGAAATTCAAGAACAAATAAAAAAGATTGATAGATCTTTGTATTCTAAACTTATAAAGAAGATTGAAGAAAAAAAGTGGATAAGATTGGAAGATTAATGTTATCTCAAAATATGGGGCAATTTGGCTATCAGAATTCTAAGCATTCAGATCACACTCGATTGTCATGTCAACACGGATAGCCCCGTCAGGTTATCTATAGGAAACATGACTTGAGAGGGACTGTTAGTAAAATTACAGAAAGCTTTATAAATAAGATAATCTTACTGATAGTATAAATTTATTGGAGGTCAAAATGGAAAATTTAGAAATAACAAGTATGAGTTCAAGAGGACAAGTAGTTATACCTCAAAGTCTAAGAGATAAGCTTAGAATACATGAAGGAGAGAAGTTTGTTATTATTGGCGAAGATAATACTATTGTTTTAAAGAAATTAGAAATGCCTAATTTTAATGGAATAGATAAATTGCTTAAAAAAACTAGAGATTTTGCAAAACTTAAGAATTTAAAACAAGTAGATGTAACAGAAGCTATAAAAGAAGCTAGAAAAAAATGAGAGTCGTTTTAGACACAAATGTTTTTATTTCTGGAATATTTTGGGAAGGCAATTTTTGTTCTCAAATTATAAATAAATGGAAAGAAGGAAAATTTCAATTAATTAGTTCTGAAGAGATTATAGAAGAATTAGTAAAAACTCTTAAAACTTTTAAGATTTCTATGGACAAAGAGCTAATTGAGGAATGGAAGAATCTTATTTTAGAAAATTCAATCATGATTGATGTCCCTATATGTGCCAATATAGTTAAGGAAGATCCTGAAGATGATAAATTTATTTGGGCTGCAGTCTATGGACAAGTTGATTTCATAATTAGTCAGGATAAACATCTTTTGAAATTGAAAGAGTATGAGAATATTAAGATTTTAACGCCTGAAGAAGCAATAAGAGTTATTTAATTAGTTTAGTTACAGCAGATAAGTCCATTATTTTTTATAAATCTGGTTCTCTTAAAGAATCTAAAATCAAAGAAGTTGAACAAGTAATAGTTAAGATATTTACTAAGTGATTTGTTTTCTTTTTTTTAGGTTAGTTCG
Source organism: Candidatus Woesearchaeota archaeon (assembly GCA_018302225.1). Classification (NCBI taxonomy): domain Archaea; kingdom Nanobdellati; phylum Candidatus Woesearchaeota; species Candidatus Woesearchaeota archaeon. The sequence goes on along the minus strand of JAGVZY010000010.1, from coordinate 38,731 downwards.
TCAGAAAGACCATTGGATGCGTGACATCGGAGGAACGGTTTTTTATCAATTAATCAAATTAGAACATTCGTTTGATAGTTTAATTGAGGGATTCATTTTTTTTAAATTTTTTATGAGCTCTATAATTTTAGTTTTATTAAATCGAATAAGTGTAAAACTTTTTTTACCTAAAACTTTAGAATTTATAGTTAATAAATTTCTTAAGGGGTCTTTTGCGGAACACATAACTACAGGTAAGTAATTATAATTATATCTTAGAAATGTAATATCCTGAATGGAGATTATAGGTTTCTTTTTTATAAAAGCAAAAATATTTAAATCTCCTATAAATCCATATTTTCCATCATACCTCGCTTGTCTTGGAAATATTATTTTGTCTTCTTGGATTATAATTTTATTATTTGTTAAAAGGAGAATAACTGCAGGTAGAAATAAAATAAAATTAAAACTTATTAATATTATTGCTCCGAATATTTTTTTATTTATTATTAAGTTAATTATAAGGCCTGTAATTATGATAAGAAGAAGAGAATAAACAATAAGGTGTAAGATACCTATAGTGCCCATAGAAAATCTTTTTTCCATAAATTGTAGTCCATTTGAGTTTATTTAAATCTTTCTGCAAATTATCTTCCCCTTATTTTTTTAACACAGCTAACGTGTCGCATCTTTTTTCAGTAAAGGTAATGTTTAGCCATTAAAATGGAATCTTCGCACACGTTCAAAATGTGGGGCAATTTTGCTATCAGAATTCTAAGCATTCAGATCACACTCGATTGTCATGTCAACACGGATAGCCCCGTCAGGATTTGAACCTGAGTCGCAAGGTCCAGAGCCTCGCATCCTTGGCCGGCTAGACTACAGGGCTGTTTAAATAGTATTTAAAGGAAACCAATAAACTTTATAAAATATACTTTTCTTGACTGAATAATGCATGATAAGGTGTTTGGAAGGTTAAGAGAATTCTTGAGATTAAATCATATTAAAGTTGTAGAAAGAGGAAATCTTGCTTTGTTGATGGCACTTGAAATGGTTTCAAAAGTTAATCCTACTAAAAATGTTATTCTCATTCCAGATCAAGGTGGATGGATTTCTTTTAAGAATTATCCTTTATTATTCAATTTTGAAATAAGGGAAGTTAAAACTGATTATGGAATAATAGATTTAGAATCTCTTTCAAAAAATGCAAAAGATGCTTCTGCATTATTAATTACTTCTTTAGCAGGATATTTTGCTGAACAACCCTTAAAAGAGATTTCAAAAATATGTAAAGAAAATAAATGTTTGTTAGTTGAAGATGCTACGGGTGCAATTGGAGATAATATTTTATGTAATGGTAATTTTTCAGATATAATTATAGGCTCTTTTGGCGTAAAAGATATAGTAAATTTAGGTTATGGGGGTTTTATTGCATTTAGAGAGTATGATTGGGTAAATTATATCAAAATTTCAAGTTCTTTATCTAAGGTTCATGAAAGAATTTATTTTGATATTTTAGTTAAGTTAAATCGAAATAGGTTAAATCAATTATTTGAAAAAGCTGAAAAAGTAAAAAATGAATTAGAAGATTTTGAAGTTATACATAGAAATAAACGGGGGTTGAATGTAGTGGTTAAATTCACTTCAGAAATTATAAAATATTGTGATAGAAATAATTATCCCTACATTTTATGCCCTGAATACACAAGAGTTAATGAAAGTGCTATTTCCATTGAGTTGAAGAATTTATAGAAAACTTTAATAAGTATTGAATTAAGTGAAATTATATGAAAAAAATAATTAGTTTTTTAGTTTTAACCTTATTGGTTGTTTCAGTATTTATTATAGTAAAAAAGGATCTTAATTTAAAAGAAAGTAGTGATAGAAAAGCTTTTTTAGGATCTTTAACCGGCTGGGCCGTAAAATCTACTAAAAATGTAGCAGATACTGCGACTTATGCTGTAAAAAAAGACTGGAAGCCAGAGAATGCAACAAGAGGTGCTTAAAATGAGTTTTATAAAAAATCTATTTGAAGGAAAAAATAGCCCAGAAATACATAGCCAATTTGTAAGATTCGGTAAGGGAGATTATGAAGATAGAATGGTTTATGTAGTAACTCTTGGGCCAAAATTAAAAATTGTTTCTGGCTTTGAATTGGCAAATGATTTTGTTAATTTTATAATTAATAATTCTAAAGAAAATGATAAAATTAATGTTAAGGGGACTATTTTTGCAAAGAAAGATTTAGGTTTAGATTATTCTAGTGAAACTAAAAAAGGTTTTACAATTTATACTCTTGATGAAGAAATGACTGTAGGGAGTCTAAAAAAAATTTACGAGGTTGCGAAATTAGAGTATATTTTATTAAGTATTTCTAATAGTAAATTTGAATTGAACTGTTCTGCAAAACCACATAATCCTAAGGGAAAATATAAAATTAATTTTTGTAGTTTTATAGTTAATAAAGATTTTGAGAAAAAATTAATGGATACTTTTGTACCTGATTGTCAATTTAAGAAAAAAATTGAAATTAAGCACAGAATTGTTGTAGAAGGCATAGAAATTCCTGATAAGTATAAAAATGATGCTTTACAGGCAAGGCTTAATGGTTTAAGATACGGAACTATAGAAAGAAAGATTATAATTGATGGGCAAGAAACTATTAAGAAAATTAACTTTAAAGCATGACTCTTGTTGAAAAAATAAAGGAAAAAAGAGAACTTTCTGATTTACCTAACGAGTTTGTGGAAAAGATACTTAGTGAAGTTGATCCAAAACTTAATGATCGGGCAAGATTAAAAAAAACAAGAGAGAAACTAAGAAAGATTTATGGTATGTTTAAAATTGGTGAAAATTTAGAGAAAAATATTTCTGCTAAAACTAGAGATTATAAAGATTTATATAAAAAAATATTTTCTTTAACTGGAAAACCTAAAAAAATAATCGAATTGGGCTGTGGATTAAATGGGTTGTCAATAAAAGATTTTGGTTTTAAGACAGGGTATTATGGTTATGATTTGTCTGGAAAGTACTGCGAACTTTCTAATAATTATTTTAAAACTAATAAATTGGATGCTGAGTGTATTCAGATGGATTTGAGTGAAATTAATAATTTTAAAAAGATTCCAATTTGTGATGTAGTTTTGTGCTTTAAGGTTTTAGAGTCATTAGAAGCTGTTAAAAGAGATATTTCTAAGGATATTTTAAAGGTTTTAAAATGTAAGTATTTTGTTGTTTCTTTTTCAACTAAAGGTTTGGGTGGCGGGGTTAATATTAAAAAGAAGCAGCGGGTTTGGTTTATAAGATTTTTAGAAGAGCTTAATCTCAAGTTTGAGAGGTTTGAAACAAGGGATGAACTATTTTATATAGTTAAAATCAACGGCTAGGTTTTGAAAAGAAATATAAATCTTTAGAATAAGTAGATATTATGAAAGAAGCAAGTTTTTATGATAAATTAGATAAGAAAAAAGTAAGATGTATTTTATGTCCTAATTATTGTATACTTTCTGATGATTCGGTTGGTTTGTGTGGTGTAAGAAAGAATGTAAAAGGGAAACTTTATTCTTTAGTTTATAATAGACCTTGTGCAATTCAGTTGGATCCTATAGAGAAAAAACCTTTGTTTCATTTTAAACCAGGTTCTAAAGTGCTGTCCATTGGTACTTTGGGATGCAATTTAAAATGTTTAAATTGCCAAAATTTTCAGATTTCACAGATAAAAGCAGAGGAATTAGATATACATGAAGTTAAATCTGAGAAGATAGTTGAAATGGCTAAACTGAATAAGGCTGGAATTGCATTTACATATACAGAGCCGACTATTTTTTATGAATATATGTATGATTGTGCAAAACTTGCAAAGAGAGAGGGAATATTTACGGTAATAATTAGTAATGGTTATATTAATGAAGCACCTTTAAAAAAATTATTAAAATATATAGATGCAGCAAATATAGATTTAAAATCATTTGAAGATATTTTTTATAAATCAAATTGTTCTGGAAGAATTGCTCCTGTGCTAAAAACTTTACAAATAATTAAAGAGAGTAATATTTGGTTAGAAATAACAAATTTATTAATACCTGGAAAAAATGATTCTATTACTGAAATAGAAAAAATGTGTTCTTGGATAAAAGAAAATTTGGGGGAAAATATTCCTTTGCATTTTTCAGCATTTCATCCGGATTATAAATTAATTACTCTAAGACCTACGCCTTTAAGGACTCTTGAGAGTGTAAAGAAAATTGCAGAAAAATATTTAAAATATGTTTATTTGGGAAATCTCTCTTTGAAAGGTGCAGAAGATACAATTTGTCCTAATTGCAAAGAAGTTCTTGTTGAAAGAGAAGGTTTTAATGTTAAGAAAAATAATATAAAAGAACTAAAGTGCGTTAAATGTGGTTTTAAGCTCGATGGCGTCTTTGTTTAAAATCACAAGCTTTAAATAGCTTTAGTTCAGCTTTTTGAATATGTCAGAAACCAAGATAATTGCAAGAATTATAGTAGAAATTATGGGTGCTCCTCAAGAGCATGTAGTGGATACTATGAATAAAGTAATAATTAAATTAAAGGAGTCTGATACTTTAGTTGTTAAAACTGTAGAAACTGCAGATTGTGTAAAAGTCGATGAAAAATTCTTTTCAACATTTTCAGAGATAGAAATTGAAGTTAAAAAATTAGAAACTTTGATGAGTTTAGGTTTTGATTTTATGCCTAGTTCAATTGAAATTTTAGAACCGCAGAGTTTGGAATTAAAATCTCAAGAATTAACTGATTTTCTTAATGACTTAATTACAAGATTGCATAATTATAATGTTATTGTTAATAATCTTCAAGCAGAAAACATTTTGATGAAACAACAGTTAGAAAAGAAAAAATAATTAATTTTGTTCTTTGGGTTTTTTATTTGAAAATTTGTACAAAATTAATCCTACTAATGCTACAAATATTAAAACTATAAAAAATAATAAAAATGCGGGCGTATTATTCGTTTTATTTTCTTTGTTTAATCCGGTGGTGGGAGTGTTATTTACAGAATTTTGATTTGTAGGGATTTTAACTGTTTGATTTATTTCTTCTTTTAAATCTTCTTCATCCTCTTCTTTAGGTGCTTCTATTATTTCTTTTTCTATCTCTTCTTTTATATTTTCTTTTAAGATTGTTATAGGTATATTTGTTATTTTGTTTCCTATAATAAGTAATGTTCCATCCTTCATTTCTTCTAGAGAATTAACTTTTATTGTTAAATCTAAAGATTCCCCTGATTTTAATTCATCTATATTCGGCGGAGATAATTCTATACTTTTACTAAGCTCTTCATTTAGTTTTAATGTTAAATTTTTTGCATCTCCCCCCGTGTTCTGTATTTTTAATTCTTTTATGTAGGATTCACCAATATCACTTAATTTTATAGAACTTATTTCAGAAGAGTCTTCTAAAATAATTAGTTTGGGCTCTATTATAGATATTTGTTCTTCTTTAGTTTCAACTACATTTTCAACCCAAATAGGGACTGTATAAGATTTGCTATCATAATTAACAATTATAGAACTATCTTGTTTTAGGTTATTTATATTAATATAAAATGAGTTTTTGCTTACTGTTTCTAAGTCTATTTTGTTAAAACCAATAGAAGGATTATTAGATTCTAAGCTTATTTTTAAGGGTTTTATTCCTTTGTTGTATAAGTTAATTTTGTATTGTATTTGTTCTTGTGTATATTGAATTATGGAAGGTGTTAGATATAATGAACTTGAAACTTTTTCGTTTGAATAAAGTGAATATAGCGCTAGGGCAGTATTTTTATAACTTTCAATCATTCCGTCGTCTGATTGTAGAGTTTTAATCTTTTTGTTTATAGCTTCATAATAAGTTTTATCATTTAAGAATAAATATGCAAAACTTGTAGCATAAATATTTGGAGTATTGTCTTGATATAAGGTGCTGGTAGACCAATATCCATTGTTATAATTTGAAATTAACCAATTTTTACTTGTTTCATCTCCTGAAATTTTGAAATTAAATGAATTGTCTAGTGTTGATTTTTTGTTATAATTGTTTTTAATATATTCATTTGAACTTTTTCCTAATGCCCAGAAAGCAAAAGCAGTTGATTCAAAATCACATTGTGTTTTGTAATTTTTTCCAAAACATTGATCATTATTTAGCGCAAAGTTTGCAGTCTTTGAACTTATTTCAGATAAATAAACTTTGTTTGAAATATAACCGTGTATTAATTTTATATTTGGTGTGTCTTGGAGTTGGGAGCAGTCTATAATTAAATTATTTTTTGGAGTAATATCAAAAGTATTATTTCCTATTAAAATTGATTTGCTTTGACCATCAATTATACAATTTCCTTGGTTTTTAGATTCTATCTCAATAATAAAATCTCCAACTGAAAAAGAATTAATGGCTCCTTCTAACCAAGTTTTAACATCGTTTTGAATGATTCCCGTAGTTTTATGAGCAAGATGAGCTAAGGAAGTTTCTTTGATATTACAATTACCTCTTGGAAAACAGCCTTTTTCATCTTTGAAAGAGTTTAGTTTTTGTAATTTGTTTGTTAGGTCATATTTTTTATTTAAAGCAAGAATTGCTAAAGAACATTCTTCTACATTTGTACAGTCATTGCTATTAATATAATCAAAACCCTTATTCATAGAATAAATTGTGAAATTCTTTTCTAAATTTAGAGAGTTAAAAGAGTTTTCTTGGTTTGTAATTAAATTAGAGATTTTTAGTGTATATTCTCCATTTTCTAGTGAAGTAGGTAATGGGGTGTGAAAATAAATTTCATTATTTCTTATATAGGTACTATAAGAAGTATAAATTCTTGTGCCTGAATAGTATATTTTAGGTAGAGGTGTGGAGATAATTTCAGAATCTGTTTTTATATTTATTTGTAATGTTTCTCCTGGAGAATATTCTGAATTAGCAATATTTAAGGTATTTGTAGCTTTTGCAATAAAAGAGAATAGTAAAATAAATACAAAGCAAAGTAATACCTTTAAAATTTTCATTTTCTTCCAGCAATTTTTCCAGCTTCTTTTACTGATTTTTCGAGTTCTTCTTCTAATTTTTTGAGTTCAGCAGATTTTTGAACTGGTCTTCTTTGCACTGGCTGTTGTATACTTTGTCTGCTTAAAGGGGCATAGTCATTTCTTTCAATTGGTTGTCTTAAATAATCTCCAAAGGGGTTTTCATCAGAAGATTTTTTCTTTATTTTTAAGAAACCTTTTTTGTAAGAGTAATATACTGCTCCACTTGCAGCAAGTAAAACTATTATTATTGTAAGGATTATTATCCATGAATTAGACTCATTATCAAAGGGTATATCTGGTTCATCAGGTTCATCTGGAGAATCGAAGTCCTCATCATCTTCAGATGTAGAATAACCATCCTTTTTTGTTGTTTTATCTTCAGATGAGCTTAATACACACTCATATAATTCTTTATCACATTTATAATTCTTTCCGAATTTTTTTGTACATTCTGAGTCTAAAATACACTCATAATTTACTTCTTCATCTTTTTGAATACTTTTTTTACTTCCATTTATTTCATTAGCACTTTCTACATAAGCTGGATTTATTTTTTGAGTTATTGCTCCAGAATATAGTGCCAATAAAGTGTCTTGAACATTGCAATTTCCTTTTGGCCAACAATAATTTGATTTGTCATATTGATTATTAATTGCGTCCAAAGTTAGATTAAGATTAATTATATAAGCATCTTTGTAAGTGCCATAGATTATTGCATCAGAATACATACTTCCAAATGTGCCCGCATTATCTTGTAAATTAAGTAATTGAGAATTATATTTTTCGTCTGTAGTTAAACTGTATAATACGGCTGATGAAAGGGGGGTTTGTGATTGTTGAGTTAGCCAGGCTAACATCGATTGATCTTTTAAAAATTTAGTTTGACTTAAGAGTATAAGTGCAATTGCAGTACTATCTACATCACAATTGGCATAGCCATATGCTTCTGGAAGACATTCACTACCTAATTTAATATCATAAGATTTAGTTGTTTCTTGTTTTATTAAATAATAAACATTATTTCCAGAATCAAGGATTGTAGAGATGATTGGTGTGGATTTTAATTCTGAGCAATCTGCTTTTAATTTTAATTGGTTTTGAGTAGTATATTCTTGAAGGTTTGTCCAAGGATCTTTTCCATCAGGAAATATTGGAATTGTTTTTTGTTTCTGAGAATCTAATAAAATATAACAATTTTTGTTATAATCATTTTGATTTAATTCTGATAGTTGAAGATTCCAATTGCCTGCGCTATAATCTGTGAGAACATTTGTTTTTAACCAATCAGCAGCTTTTTTGGTTTCGGTTCCTGAGGGATCAACACGTCTTAAAGCTTGCATTGCAAAAGCCGTGTCTTTTATTAAACATTGTCCTTTGGGCCAACATCCTGCTTCATCAATATTCTTTTTTAATAAGTTTGTTGTGATTTGAATTTTTGTAGGATTATGATTTAAACCAGTTAGAACTATGATTGCTAATGAATTATCAAAGTCATTTCCCCAGTCCATATCTGCTTTTTGTTTTGAAATAAGCCAGTCTATAATTTTATTTGAGTCTACTGCTTCATGTGTTATTAAGGGTATTTTTAATTCTGGGGTTTCAAGATCTTCATCTAAAGCACTAGCAAAATATATATTTAAAAACAGAAAAAACATAATTATTACTGGAAATTTTTTTAGCAAGCTTTAAACCACCTCTAAATATTAAAACTGGATACTATATTTATAAATATTTCCCTCTTTTTAGGTTTATGAAACTTTTAGCAAGGGGAAAAAGAGGTTTAATCTATTTAGATGGGAAAACTTTGATTAAAAAAACTAACCCTAAGACTTTTGCAATTAATACTATTAATACTGAGATTTTTTGGTTAAAGAGATTAAACAAATTTAATATTGGCCCCAATTTGTTAGAATCTGGTGATAATTGGTTTAGGATGGAATATATTAAAGGTATATTGTTAAAAGATTTTTTGAAAAATTATGATAAAAAAGAACTTAAAAAAGTTATTTTAGAGATTTTAAAACCGTGTAGAATTTTAGATAAATTAAAAGTGAATAAATTTGAAATGCATTCTCCTTTGAAACATGCGATTATTAAGTGGAAGTTATTTGGATATAAAGTAACTTTACTAGATTTTGAGAGATGTAGAGCAACTGAAAATCCTAAGAATGTTTCACAATTTTATCATTTTATACAAATACATTTGAATTGTGGTGGAAAAGTGTTGAATGCTTTGAAAGAATATCAAAAGAAACAGAATGATGAGAATTTTAAAGAGTTTTATAGTATTATTAAGCGGTTATAGGCTTTCTGGGCAACAAATTTATAAATAAAATAAGATTTTTATAGTTTAATGAAATTAGCAAAAGAGAGAGTTAAAGAAAAATCTAAGAAAACTAAAATTAAATTTAGAGATGCAGTTTTAGAAGATATAGAAACCTTTAAAAAATTATTACCTATAAGATTTAATATGCGTGAGATGCCTGCAAAAGAGCTTAAAAAAGAATATATAGAATTCTTTAATTCTAAGGCTCATAAAACTATAAGTTCTGCACCTATAATTCCTCAGAATGATCCTACTGTATTGTTTACAACTGCAGGTATGCATCCTTTAGTACCTTATTTATTAGGACAAGAACATCCGATGGGCAAAAGATTAGTTGATGTTCAAAAGTGTATAAGAACAGGGGATATAGATTTGGTTGGTGATAATTCTCACTTAACTTTCTTTGAGATGCTTGGAAATTGGTCTTTGAATGACTATTTTAAGAAAGAAGCAATAAAATATAGTTTTGAATTTTTAACAAAAGTTTTGGGATTTAGTAGAGATAAAATTTTTGTTACTGTGTTTGAAGGAGATTCAGATGCTCCAAGAGATGTAGAGACTGCTAAGGTTTGGGAAGAATTAGGAATTAAAAAAGAGAATATTTATTTCTTGTCTAAAGAAGATAATTGGTGGGGTCCTGCAGGTGAAACTGGTCCATGTGGTCCATGCACTGAAATGTTCATAGATACTGGAAAAGAAAAATGTTCTTCTGATTGTAAACCTGGATGTAGATGTGGAAAATACTTTGAAATCTGGAATGATGTATTTATGGAGTTTAATAAACAAAAAGCGGGTTCTTATAAAAAGATGAAAATTCATAATGTTGATACTGGGATGGGTGTTGAGAGAACTATTGCTATGTTGCAAGGTAAAAATTCAGTGTATGAAACTGAGGTATTTGTTCCAATAATTTTAAAATTAAAAGAACTTTCAAAATTAAAAGAAATTACAAAAGAAATGAGAATAATTGCAGATCATTTAAAAGCTGCGACTTTTATATTAGGTGATGAAATTGGGGCAGTACCTTCAAATGTTGGACAAGGTTACGTTGTTAGAAGATTAATAAGAAGAGCTATTGTAAATGCAAGAGAAATTAATGTGAAAAAGTTTACACCTTTGATTTCTGAGATTATAATTAAAATCTATAAAGATGATTATCCTTTGTTAAATACTAAAAGAGAACATATATTAAAAGAATTAAGATTAGAAGAAGAAAGGTTTAATTTAACTTTAGAGCAAGGTTTAAAGGAGTTTGAGAAAATAATTTCTAAGAAGAAAGATAATGTAATAACTGGAGAAGAAGCATTTTTATTATTCCAATCTTATGGTTTCCCAATTGAATTAACTTTAGATTTGGCTAAAGAGAAAAATTTAATTGTTAATAAACAAGAATATGAAGTTAAATTTAAAGAGCATCAAGAATTATCAAGACAGCATATTGGAACTTTTAAATCTGGTTTGGCAGATAATTCTGAAACAACAACTAAACTTCATACAGCAACACATATATTGGCGCAAGCTTTGCGTGAGATTTTAGATAAGAATATTCAACAGAAAGGTTCTAATATTACTCCTGAAAGATTAAGATTTGATTTTAATTTTGATAGGAAAATGACTAATAAAGAAATTAAGAAAGTTGAAGATAGAGTTAATGAAATAATCTCTGAGAATTTAGAAGTTAAACGTGAAGAAATGACTGTTGAGGATGCCAAAAAGAAGGGTGCACAAGATGTATTTGAGAATAAATATGGAGAAAAAGTTTCTGTTTATTTTGTTGGAGATTTTTCAAAAGAGATTTGTGCGGGGCCCCATGCTACTAATACTTCTGAGCTTGGAAAGTTTAAGATTCTAAAAGAAGAGTCTTCTTCAGCTGGAGTAAGAAGGATAAAAGCTGTGTTAGAATGAAAAATATAAAAAATCAAACATTTCTTATATGTATAATAATTATAGCTCTTTTTATTGGCGGATGTATTAGTAAACCTATTGAAAAACTTAATGTTAATGACTTAGGAACAAAAGGAGAAATTAAAGAAAATGTAACAAATAAAAATGGTATAATAAATGAAACTAATAATACCTCGCAAGTTAAAAATAAGTTCATAAATTGGACAAAAGAAAAAAAAGTAATTACTCAGGGAGTTAGTTCTTCTATAATAATTAAAGATAATAAATATTTAATGTATTATACTGGAAATGGAATTGAATTAGCCGTTTCTGAAGATGGTTTAAATTTTATAAAAAAAGGAAGAATAATTGAGAATGGACCTGTTGATTCTGAGCAGGAAATGGTTACAAATCCTACAGTTTTTCAGTTGTTAGATAAGAGCTATAGAATGATTTATGAAGGTAGTCTGTGGGCTGAGGACGAAAGGGACCATAGATATCAAATGGATAGAAAACTTTATAGCGCAATTTCATTTGATGGTGAGAAATGGTTTAAAGAGGAAGGAGTAAGATTTTGGGATTATGGGGATGGAAAGCCGGGGGAAGTATTTACTTCTGTTCCTGATATAATAAGGCTTCCAGATAATAGACTGAGAATGTATTATACAAGAGGAGCAACTTCTGCAATTGCTTTATCTAATGATGAAGGATTAACTTGGACAAAAGAAGTAGATTTGAAACTTAGAAAGGTTGCAATAGATTTAGATATTTTGCTATTAGACGACAATATGTATAAATTATTTTTTACAACTTTTGAAGATGAGTTTGGATTTGGCGAGCAATGGATGATGAGTGCAGATTCAATTGATGGAATTAATTTTGTAATTAATGAAAATAAAATAATTGAGTCAAGCACACTTGGTGGATTGATTACTGATCCCGATGTTATAAAAACAGATAAAGGATATAGAATGTATTATGGTGAATTTAAGAATGGTAAATTTGAGTCAGATATAATGAGTGCTTTTGCTTCTGAATAAAGGTAATTTTAGACAATCAAGATAAGTTTATAAGCTGCCAAATATTTTATCAAAAAAAGAGAATTATATGCTAAAAAACAAACTTTTTCTAATTATTGGAATATGCCTAGTTTTATCTAATTTCAGTTTTGCACAAGAAGAAACTCAACAACCAGTATTAGAAGAAGTAAAAGAGAGTGTCACTTGTATTTTTACAAATACAGATCTAGCACAAGCATGTTATCCTAATATTGGAACTCCTTGTAAGGGAACTAATAGTTGTACAACAACAATTTCGGGAGCAAGAGGAACACAAATAACTTGGAAAAGTTCCTGTGGTAGTTATGCTTCTACAACTTTAGATGGAAATAATGAAGAAATCAAATTCGAATGTCCTACACTTAACCCAATACTTATACAACAACCTCCCACTTTAACACAACCAACACCTATTCCACCATTAGAACCTTCAGAAACAAAAGCTGAAATTGTAAGATGTGTATTCACAAATTCAAATTTACCTCAAAAATGTTACTCTAGTCTTGGAAATAGTTGCGAAGGAATTGGAAGTTGTAAATTAGAAATTTCAGGAGCACAAGGTATGCAGGTGGCATGGAAAAGTTCTTGTAATGGCTATTCAACTACCCTAATTGATGGCGCATTTAAAGAAATAAAATTTGATTGTTTATTGCAGTCAACACCTGTGCCAATACAATCTTATTTAAAAGAACAAATTACTTGTATATTTAGCAATTCTAATTCATTACAAAAATGTTATACAACATCTGGACCTTTTTTTAGTTGTTATGGAATAAATAGTTGTACAATGGATATTTCAGGTACTCAAGAAGCACCAATAAGTTGGCAAAGTAGTTGTGGTGGTTATACAAAAACGGTTATTACTGGTTCAAATAAAGAAATCAAATTTGACTGTTCTACGCAACAAGCCCAACCTATTCAAGGTATACCTCAGCTTGCACAACCACCTTCTCAAACTTATCCTAGCCAACCTATTCAATCACCCCAAAAATTAATAACTGAACAAGTAAAATGCGGTTTTATAAATTCTAATGTGCTTATAAATCCCCATACTTCAACAGAATCTTGTTATACTACTGATGACAAAAAATATGCGTGTCAATGGACTGGAAATGTTATGTCCAAACAAATAAATGGAGAAACAGTAAAGCAAGGATATTGTATTGCGTTGATTACTGGAGAAAGGGGAACAAAACTTAATTGGAAAAGTAGTTGTGGTAATTACGCGTCTACAATAATAGATGGCAATAACGAAGATATAGATTTTATGTGTATTCCTTCTTCTGAAGTAACTGAAGATCAAATTAAAGGAAAAGGATTTAAATATGCTTCTTGGAAATGTTATGATAATACTGAAAGCTCAGCAGCTATTTCTGAGGCAGGAACAATTTTATCATGTAAAACTTCTGAAGAATGGCAAAAAATTGCGTCAGTAAGTTGCAATGCTCATTGTTATACAGATGAAAATTCTCAAATAACTAAATGTGGCGTAAATTCATTTAGTGTTTCAAAAGAATGTTACTTAGATGAAAATTCGAACATTTATGAAAACAATCCACAACCCCCACAACCAACTATACAACCTATTCAAACAATGCCTTTTCAAGAACCCCAATATGAAACACCAATAGAAGAAAAAATGCCTCTTCAGCAACCAGAAAATATCTTGATGTGTAAAGATAGTTGTCCTTTAGATGAAAAATGTTATCCTTTTGGTTATAGGAAAAATGAAAAGTTTTGTTCTGATGAAGGAAATTTCAAAGAGCAAAAAGTAGAAGAGATTACATGTGAAAATAATTTTGAATGTAAAACAAATGTTTGTGTAGATGAGAAATGTATTGGTTCAAGTTTGATTAAACAGATGATAAATTTTTTCAAAAAATTGTTTGGATAGCTTAAAAATAAATAATCCAGTACTTATTTAAAATAGAAAATAATTAAACCTGAAAAACTATCAATTGCTAAATCTATTATTTGAAATGTTCTTCCAGGTGTGAATAATTGGTGCGTTTCATCAAATAAGGCATAACCTATTAATAATATTAAAGCCAGGAAATACTCTCTTTTAACCTGGGCTTCTTTTAAACTTAAGTAATACAATACCCCCAATATTCCGAATAAATAGAAATGTGCAATATAACCAAATAAAGAATCTCCTTGTCCAATTGAGCTTGCTGGAGCAGTTTTGGATGATAAATAAAATATAAATCCGGTCCAAATTAAGGCTAAGAGCCAGTATTTTTTCATATTTAAAAAAAGAATAAAAAGGTTTAAGTTTGTTTCCTTATTTTATCTTGGTGCTTATAGATTTCACGCATTACTGCTTCTAATTTAGGTTCTGTAATATTTAAATCAATAACTTCACAAGAGTCCATGATTTGTTTAACAATTTTTGGAACATCAAATTTGGTTAGATCTATTTTTAATTTGTAATAATTTCCTGTTTTTTCAATAATTTCAAATTGTTTTATTAATTTATCAAATTCCTGTTTCTTTTTAAGTTTTGTAAACTCAAATTTTATTTCTTTAGATTTTACATATTTTGCTTTTAGTTTATCTAAATCGCCATCATAAACTATTTTTCCTTCATCAATTAAAATTACTCTTTTACATAATTCTTCTATATCGCCCATATCATGGGTTGTTAAAATAATGGTTGTTTTTTCTTTTTTATTTATTGTTCTTAAGAAATTCCTAATTTCTTCTTTGGCAACAACGTCTAAGCCGATAGTTGGTTCATCTAGGAATACAATTTTTGGATTATGTAATAAAGATGCCGCAATTTCACATCTCATTCTTTCACCCAAACTTAGCTTTCTAACTGGAATATGAAGATATTTATCTAATTTTAATTTATCAATAAAGAAATTTAATCTTTCATTAAATTCTTTTTCATTAAGTTCGTAAACATCTTTGTATAATTTAAAAGATTCTATAACTGGTATATCATACCATAATAATGATTTGTGCCCAAAAACTGCACCAATATTAAAAGTGTATTTATACCTTTGTTTAGAAGGGTTAAATCCTAAAATATCTATTTTTCCAGAATCTGGAATTAAAATACCTGTCATTATTTTAATTGTAGTTGATTTTCCTGCACCATTTGGTCCAAGATAACCTATAAATTCACCTCGATTAACTTCAAAATTTATTCCATGTAATATTTCTTTAGTTTCATATTTTTTATAAAATATTTCAATTATTTTATGGATAAAATTAGATTTGGTCTTAATCGGTACTTTAAATTTTTTCTTAAGATTTTTCACGCTTATTACTCTTTTGTCCATGTCAACCACCTTGAGAATCGTATCTTTTTAAACCTTTGTTCCAAATTATACTTAAGATTAAAAATAGGATTATAATCCAAATAAACTGTAATCCTACTTGTTGCAAACTCTCTAATATTGGATATTTGTTTAAATAAATATAAATCGGTGTAGCAATCATATATTTGAAAGGCAGATAATTGTTAATTGTAGCAAACCAGAGTGGAAGCATACTTAATGGAACTAATTCACCACCACAAAATCTTAATATTCCGCCAAATAACCATGTAAATGGATTGTCTGATTTAAACCAGAATGTTAAAATACTCATAATCTCTGCAAATACATAACTTAGTAAAAACATAAGCATAATACTAATTAAAAATAATATTAAACTAAATATATTTGTTTGTACTTTCCAACCAAATATTAAACTAATTATAAAAAAGAAAAATAAGGCCGCCGCAAATTGAACTAAACTTTTTACAAATTCACGTAAGCAAGATTTTATAAAATAATAAGTGGGTCTTATTAGTTCATAGTCTAATCTTCCACGTATAATAACCCTGGAGGTTTTTGTTTTTCCTATTCTTATGTAAATTAAGGCTCTTACTAATCCAAAATAAATTAAGGTTTCAGTTAGAGTTAAACCACCAATTAAATTATCCCCTCTTAAAGTATAAACTATATTCCAAAGCATTGCAAATAAACCTAACATGATTGGATACCATAATAGTGAAGCTAAGAGCTGAATTTTATAGGCTGTAGTTTCATTAAAGTAACATCTTGCATGGCTTAAATATTTTTTAAATGTTCTTTTCATCCAGATCCACCCTCATATCTTTTAAGTCCTTTATTCCATACTTTATATGCTATAAATCCCCAGATTATAAATAATATAATTATTATTCCTAAATAACTACTTAGTTGAGTAAAACTTAATTTCCCTAATAGAACTTTTGTAGGTATTACAGACACAAATATTAAAGGATAAATAAATGTGAATAATATTTTTATTACATTCGGGAATAAATCTAGAGGCTTGTTTATATAGTTCTCAAAAGCACTATGAATACTATAAATAAATTCATTTCTACCTAACCAGAAGGCACTCATAAAAAATATGCTTAATATTAAAATTACTAAAATCGAAGAGATAGTTAAGAAAAATATAAATCCTAAAATATTTAACCAATTCAGATTTAGTTTAAAATAAATGGATATAAAAATTAACATAGGTATTTCTGCAAGAAACATTCTTAATAACAAAAACATGTTTATTCCTTTTAAAATGATGTGATAAAAAGAATTTATGGGTCTAACTAAGATTAAATCAAGTATTCCTTCTAAAATGTATTCTTCAAGATATAAAAAACCCAATAAACATTCTACAATAGATATATAGATTCCCGTTGCAAATGAAAGTATAAGCAGTTCTGGGAGAGTCCACCCTAAAAAATTTGTTTGATTTCCAAGCATAACTTTCCAAGTTAAAAAATTTGTTAGAGTACCAATGATTACAAAAAACATTGCTGAGAAAAAAGTGAACTTGTATTCAGTAATGTCTTTAAATGAGAGTATGGAGTATCTTAAAAGCAATTTTAGATTTCTCTGAATAGAATGAATCACCTCTTTAAAACTTAACATTAGACTTAAAATAATTAAGAAGTATAAAAATTTATGCTCTTACTCTAAGTAAATAGCAGGTTTGCCTAATTTGGCTTTATTTGCTTTGTTTTGAGGGTCATATTTATTTTTATCATTAACCGCAAAGAATTTGACTTCTAGGTTTAAACTTCTTTCAATTTGTTCTTTATGAGCTTCAAAAACTTCTTTTTCTTTTGGAATTAAATAGAAATAAACTTTTTTTGGTTGTATTTTAACTATTTTTAAGATATTTCTAACATCTTCTATTGTTTTTTCAATAATTTGTTCTTGTTGTTCAATATTATTATCTATTTTTTTAGCATCATATTTTGGCCAATCAGAGATTGAAATAAATCCTTTGTTACCTAATTTTTCCCAATATTCTTCAGTCAGGTGTGGACAAAATATACTTAATAATTTTAAATAATTATTTAGTTCTTGTTTTCCTATTTCTTTTTCAGATTCTAAAACCTCAAATAATTCTCTTAATTTGATTACTGCGAGGTTATATTTGAATTCTTCAATATCGGCAGTTATTTCTTTTATTGTTTTGTTTACTTTACTTTCAATCTTTTTACTAGATTTTCCAACTTTGATATTATCATAATATTCACAAACTTTGTTTAAAAATTTATATACGCTTTCTATGCCTGTTGTACTCCACGCAAAGTCTTTGTTAGGCATCGCAACTGAAACTAAGAATAATCTTAGCGAATCTGTTCCATATTTGGCGATAGTTATTGAAGGATCCACACCATTACCTGCAGATTTGCTCATAACAGAACCATCTTCTCCATGCAACATTCCTTGATTGAATAGTCTTGTAAAGGGCTCATCAAATTTAACATAACCCATATCTCTAAGTGCTTTTGTGAAAAATCTTGCATAGATTAAGTGCATACAAGCATGTTCTGCTCCACCTATATACTGATCAACAGTCATCCAGTAATTTACTTTGTTTTTATTAAAAGGTTCTTTTGTATTTAAAGTATCACAGAATCTTAAGAAATACCATGAAGAGTCAAAGAAAGTATCCATTGTGTCTGTTTCTCTTTTTGCAGAACCTTTACATTTAGGACATTTAGTATTAACAAAATCTTTGTTTGTTGCTAGAGGATTACCTTCGCCGAATTTAACTTTTTCAGGAAGTTTAATTGGAAGTTCATTGTATGGAATAGGGACTATCCCGCATTTTTTACAATATGTAACTGGAATTGGTGTTCCCCAGTATCTTTGTCTAGAAATTAACCAATCTCTAAATTTGTATTGTAAATCTTTTTTTCCTAATTTTTTGTTTTCTAAGTATTTAGTAATTTCTTGTTTAGCTTTTTCGTTATCTAAACCTGAGAATTTTTCAGAGTTGATTAAAATACCTTTTTCAGTATAAACTTGTTTTTTAATGTTTCCACCTTTGATTACTTCTTTAATTGGAATTTTATATTTTTTGGCAAAATCATAGTCTCTTGCATCATGTGCAGGAACAGCCATTACCATTCCAGAACCATAGTCTGCAATTACAAAGTTTCCTGCCCAAACTGGAACTTTTTCATTAGTTAAGGGATTAATAGCATAACTTCCAGTGAATGCCCCTTCTTTTTCTAATTCTTCTTCATTTAGAGTTTTTATTTTTTTTAAGAATGATTCAACTTCTTTTTTTTGTTTTTCAATAACTAATTCATTTAATCTAGGATGTTGTGCTGAAACAACCATAAAAGTTACACCGTAAATAGTGTCTGGACGTGTTGTAAAAATTGGCCAAGATTTATCATTTATTTTAAAATTTATTTCAGTACCATAGCTTTTTCCAATCCAATTCTTTTGCATTATTTTAATTCTATCTGGCCAGGCTAAGGAATCTACTTTATCTAATAATTCATCAGAATACTTTGTGGTTTTAATGAACCATTGTTCTAGATGTTTTTCTTGAACTAAAGTTTTTTGATGTCTCCAGCATTTTCCATCTTTAACTTGCTCGTTTGCTAGAACAGTATTACATTCAGGACACCAATTAACAGGAGCATTTTTTCTATAAACTAAACCTTTTTCCATAAATTTTAAGAAAAAATATTGATTCCACTTATAATAATCTTCATCACAAGTTTTTAACATTCTATCCCAATCATAACTTAATCCAAGTTCTTTTTGTTGTTTTGTGAAAGTATTTATTGAATCTTCAGTGAATTTTCTTGGATGTATTCCAACTTTAATTGCTGCATTTTCTGCAGGCAATCCAAATGCATCATAACCCATTGGATAAAGAACATTAAAATTGTTCATTCTTTTAAATCTAGAATAAATATCCCCAATAATATAATTAAATGCATGGCCCACGTGAAGACCACTGGCACTTGGATAAGGGAACATTTCTAAACAATAATATTTTTGTTTTTTAGAATCTTCTTTAATTTTGAAGATTTTAGATTCTTCCCATTTCTTTTGCCATTTTTTGTGAATTTTAATAATATCCATAGAATCTAAAAATAAGGTGAATTTATATAAATATATTGTTTTTTAATAAAAAACAATCTTAAATCAAGATTTAAGTATCGTTTAATCAAAGATTAAACGTATGTTTGCTGTGCAAACATTTCGGAAAACCTTATAAACTTATAACTTTAAAAACTAACTTATGGGCCTGTAGCGCAGCCTGGATAGCGCAACTGCCTTCTAAATAAACCTTTAGAAAAGGTTTATCATCCCAAATAAATGGGAGGAAGTAAGCAGTAGGTCGCAGGTTCAAATCCTGCCAGGCCCGTGGGCAGATAGCCGAATCCGGTTAAGGCATTCGCCTGCAGAGCGAAAGATTGGGGGTTCAAATCCCTCTCTGCCCTTTTTCTTATATGAGACAAATAAATAAGCTAATTATTCATCATTCTGGACATAAAGAATATACATTAGAAACTATAAGGCAACTTCATGTTCAAGAGTATAAATGGGAGGATATAGGTTATCATTATTTAATTGATCAAAAAGGAACTGTTTTTAGGGGTAGAGATGTTAAAAGTGTTGGTGCACATGCTTTGGGTTATAATCAAGATTCTATAGGTATTTGTCTGATTGCAAATTTGGATAAAGATAAATTGACTAAAGAGCAAGAAGATGCTCTAATTAAATTGTGTAAAGAGCTTGTCGAGAAGTATGATTTTGATAGTGAGAGTATTTTAACACATTCACAAATTTCTGAGAAATATTGTCCAGGAAAGAATTTTGACTTAGAAAGAATTAAAAGTTTAATTTTTAATTAAGAAAATTTATAAATTACCCTTAATTTAATAGATATATGATTGGAATAAGTGGTGCAGAAGTAGCAACAAATGCAACTGAATTGTTACAACAAGCTAACTTAGGCGATGCTGCAACAATTCTTGTACCCATAGCAGATAAATTACAAATGATTACAGACATCTTACAATTATTTTTGGGGGGTGTTTTTGGTGCTTATTTGTTATTTTTAATTTTGAAATGGCTTTCAGGAAAAAAACTAAACAAAAATATTAAAAATATTAAATTAGATATTGAAGAAATAAAAAAGGATCTTGAAATTATAAAGAAAAATACTCAGAAATCAAATAAAAAGAAAAAATAACTATTTTTTATTTTTTGCTTTTTTTTCAGTTTTCTTTTCTGGTTTGTTTTTGAAAGTTCTTAATTTTCTTGTAACATTACTCATTGGGTTTTTTATATTTTTACAGAAATTATTGGGAATGCATAATCCTAGATCTTTGTAAATAGAATTTGTACAATTTGGTGGAAGTATATTTTTCTTTTGATGCTTGTGCCAATTTATTTGTCCGAGTAAGTAAGTTTCTCTTAGGGGTTCTGGATTTTTTGTATTCCATTCTTTTAATTCTTTTTCTATATCTTCATAGTTCCAACCTGCGCTTCTTATAAAATTAAGCAAAATGAATAAAAACCTCTTTTTACCGTCTTTTAAACCCCTTTCTAAGGGTATTTTTATACAATTGGGGAATAGCTCTTTTGGAATTGCTCTTTCAAATTTCTCAAAAGTTAATTCCTTAGTTTTTTCAGAAATATTTAGTAAGGGTAAAGTATGTTTGCTGTGCCAATCATAAGCTGTAATAATAAATGCTTTAGCTTCATTTTTAATTGTGTCTTTGTCATCTAAAAAAGGAATTATTTCTTTTATATTTTCGGGTTTGGCATCACTTAATTTAAAATCTTTTAAACAACCTTTTTTTATTGGAATACTAACTAAACCCGATTTTTCATTAAAAGAATAAACTCCTCTAAACAAATGCCTTGAAGAAATTAAAACAGTATCTAATTCTATAATTGAGAATGGATTAAATTCACCTTTTTCATCAAGAAGCTGTTTTATTTCAATGTTTAAAGATTTTGCAATTTCTTCTTTTGTACTCATTTTTAGAATTTCCTTACTTAGATAAGGTTTTATTAAATGTTTTAAATATGCTGCAATTACCCTTGGTCCATCAGGAAATAATAATTTTGTATTTAGGCCATTAACTTCATTTGGAAATGCTTTGTAAGGTACAGCGAGATGAAAACCTTTGTTTCCAGAGAATTTAACAGAATAATTTTCTATTCCATAAGATTCAAATGCTTGGACTATTAATTCTGCAGTTTTTCGAGCATATTCAATGAATTTAGTATCTATATCAATTAGTAAATCCCAACCTAGTCTGTTTTTATCTAGCTCATTTTTAGTCATTCCTGCTTTTAATTGTTCAGGATCATTCCAATGTTCTTCAGAAAAATGAAAAGAAGTTGCACCTTTTTTTGCTAGTTGAAGAACATCTCCTTTAAATTGGATTGTATCTGGTCTTTTTCCAGGTTGATCATTAAACCAAACTTGAATTTCTCTATCTTTAGCTAATCTTGTAATCTCCTCTTGTATATCTTTTCTAGAGTAAAATTCAAGAATCTTTTTTTGATTTAGCACTATGAGAGATTATATAATTTTCGAGTTCTGTAAATCTTTTTATTTTTTCAAGGAAAGTATTGTTTAGTTGTTTTTTTATTAGTTCCAATTCAGATTTTTGTTCTTGAAGCATTTTTCTGACTTCAAGGGTAGACATTTCTTTTGTGATATTTGAACCAATATTAACTATAAATTTTTCTGAGTCTTTTAAATTTGCTTTGATAAAGATTCCTCCTGCTAGAGGAACTAATATTTCTTCATTTTTTGAATTTTTAATTTCATTTAAACTATTAAGAATTGTTTCTATTTCAAGGCCTTGTTCATTAAAGAAAGCAATTTGTTGCTGTAGTTGCTGAACTTCTTGAGTTAGGACTTGATATTCATAATACATTTCTTGTTCATTCGATTTATTTTCCATTTTATTTCTTTAGTTGTTTTCAAAACCCAGAGCACTCGTTAAACGCATTATTTCATAACCTGTAGTGTGGGTTCCAACAACTGCCCCATTTGAATTTACTAATGTTCCTGAGCGTACATAAGGACTACCGAAATTAATACTTCCTATTTCTACTTTTAGATTGAAGAAGCTTGAGATTTTTTTAAGATCTTTTTCATCAGCATTATTATATAATAAGATTCCATGTTTGTTTATTGCTGCACATGAACCTATAGACAAATGTTCGTTGAATTTTGTTTCTTCTATTTTAAAACCACATTTTTTTATTTCATCTGCAATATCTTTCATGAGTGGACTGTATAAACATTTTTTTCCATAAATAATTAAATTATTTCCTAATGCGTTGTATTTTGTCTTTAAAATAATTACTTGGACATTAAGCTTTTTCATTTGAGTTTTAAGAAATTCTATTTCTGTTTTTCTTGCAACTTCTGGGATGAATAATACTTCTTCATTACCATTACAAAAAACTCCGATGAGAGAAGAATTGTATATATCTGCTTGAACAATAGGTACATTAAGAGTCTTTTGAATTTCATCTATTTCTTTCTTATTAAAATCCTTGCCTAACAGACAGTACTTATCTGTTGCGAACCCATACAATCCAATATTAGGATTTCTTTCCAGACTTAGTTTTGCTATTTGCATTTTTTATTATTTTTTGTTTTTTAATTTTTATTAATTCTTGTTTTTCTAAAAGTTTTAGAATTTCTTCTTTAGAAGTATTCTTATCTGCTTTAATTTTTACATTTATCGGTTCTAGATGTTTTATATTACATTTTTTTCTTCTTGTTTCGCCATCTATAGTTACATAATTTTTGTCTATAACTTCAAGAATTACACAACAACCACCAGCATCTCTACCAGCTATTTTATAACAAACTTGTCCTGTCTCCATTTTATTTCCTCCTATTTGTAAAATCCCCTTGCTTGTCACCAAGCAAGATTCAGCTTTGTATATAAAGTGACATAATCTATTAGATGTCCCCTTATAACTAGTAAACAATTTTATTAAATCATTTACTATAACAGTAAGAGATTACTATTTATTCATTATTTTTTCTTTTAATGCATTTCTACTGCATTCTGAACATAACATTCCACCAAAGATTCTTTGAGGTCTTTTTTTAGTTTTTGAAGTAGTTTTCAACATTCTTGAGAATGTATGTGGGACTCCAATTAATACTTTTCCACAAGATGCACAATGTGGTTTATTTGGTTTTTTGTTTAATTTGTGTATTTTTGTATATTTTGCAGCTTTTTTTGTAATTTTTCTTATGCCTTTCATTTTTTCTCCAAAAAATGAATGTTAAACAAGTTTAACCCTTCATTTTAACCTATTTATTAACATAAACCTAAGGTTTATAAATTAAACCTTTGTTTTTTAATATTAATAAATTTTAAGTATTTTTCTAAATGCTGTGCTTGCTACGAATGAAATAATAATGTAAACCCAAATCCAATTGTCTATAAAACCTAAAAAGTTTAAGGGTGTGCCGGTATAATAATTTCTAAGCCAGCCATAAACAATTAACATAGGAATTAATGTTATTAAACTGCCTTTGAAAGAATGACCCATATACTTTAAATTTATTTCAGTCATTTTGGCTTGGACTTCCATCATCTTTTTTGGATTTCCTTTAAGCTCTTTCATTTCTTTTTGTAATGATTTTATTTCATCTTTCAAATCTTTCAACAATTTTTGTTTAGTTGTGTATTTGTAGATTATTGTAACCACAAATGTTAAGATTATTGAAAGAACAATTAAACCATAAAGTTTTCCAATTAACATAAATGGATAAAATATTGTATTAAAAAAATTATCTAGCATATTTACATACCTCTTTTTTTGAATTGTTTTTTTAACTAATTTATTTTTAATTTACTTACCCATCATTTTTCTTAATGCTGGATACATATCCATCATATGTTCTTTTGCAATGGATTCATATAAATTGTAAATAATCATAACTGTAAGTAAAATACCTGTACCTCTACTTAATGCACCCATTAAATCTGCGGCTGATGCTAAAAATCCTACAGTCAATGCACCCATAATTGTTAAAGGCAGAATATATCTTGAAAGTAAATGTTCTACAACTCTTTCATCTCTTCTAAATCCAGGAATTTGTAAACCTGATGAAAGAATGTTTGATGCTTGTGATTGTGCATCCATTCCAGATGTTTGAACCCAGAATAATGAGAAAACTACTGCACCTATCATCATAAATAATGTAAATATTATAACTTGTAAAATCATATTTCCAGTAATTCCACCTTGTTGAATTATTGCTCTTAATATATCTGGAGCACTTAACCAATAAACCAATCCTGATTGTGGTGTGCTTCCTGAGAATTGTCCTAAGACATGTTTAGATAAGAAAACTAAAAATCCTGTGCTTGCAGTTAGAGATTTTTGAAGCAAGTTTGCCATTAATTGAACATTTGCCATTAATGCTGCAGTAAGTATAACTGGGATGTTTGAAGTGTACATAAATCTTAGGGGCCATCTTACACCATGACCACGTACTCTTCCGAATGATAAAGGAATTTCAACTTTCATTGCCTGGGCATATACAGACATTAAGAATACTATAATTGTTGCGACAATCGCTGATAATGCTAAGATTGCTTCTTTTGAGTTTGGATTTATCAAAGAGCCTATTAAGACCCAAACTTTTCCTGTTGGTGCTAAACCACTTGAACTAAATATAGAACCAAATGTCGCTCCTGTTGCTCCAACTGCAAAAGGTGAGAATGCTCCTATAAATATTTGTGCAGAAACATTTGCTGCAATAAATAATGAGATACCACTTCCGAATCCCCACTTACTAATGATTTGATCTAGATAAAGTACAACTATACCACCAATTATTAATTGTAATACTAATAAGAATTGATAAAATCTATATTGGCCTATACTCAAAGTTGAAGCTGGTGCAAGTCCGCCCATTAATATGTAGATTAATGCTTCAAAGACTATAAAGAATAATGATAATAATTTTTGTAAACCTTCATATTTTTGTCTTCCTTCGGGTGTGTGAGTATCTAATTTTAATATTCCTGCACCTTTTAATAATTGTAAGACAATAGAACCTGTAACAATAGGTCCAATACCTAATGAAAGAACACTACCAAAACTTGCACCAAGTAAAAGGGATAACATCTCGAAATGTTCAAGATTGTTTTTTCCCATTCCGTAAAGTGGAAGTACTGATAAAATAAAGAATGCAACAAGAACTATTAGAGTCCATTTAAGTTTCTCATTAAACGGAAGTCTTTTCTGTGCAGGACCTTTGATTTCTGGTAAATTTTTGTTTACTATTTCAAGAAGCGACAACTTCTCCACCTATCTTTTTTATTTTTTCTAATGCGCTGTTTGAAGTTTCTTTTACTACTATTTTAAGTTTTGTTTTTAGTTCTCCCTTTGATAGCAATTTTCCATAACCTAGTTCTGTTAAATTAAGAGTATTATCTTTTATTTTATCTTCTTTGGTCCATTTTTCAAGGTGATTTTGTATTTGTGCTAAATTAATAACTTCAGGTTTTTTAATTCCGCCTCTTCTTCTAAAACCGTGCTTTCCAAAATAATTATTTAATCCCACTTCGACTATGATACTTTGTTTTTTATGGTCTGCTCTTTTTCCAGTTCCAGCCATTCCTCTTCCACCTCTATGGCCTGCTCCTCTATGCTTCTTTTTTGAGCCCCAACCATGAGAGTTTCTTCCACGTTGTCTTACGTTTTTCTTTCTTTTGTTGATTGTCATTTTTTTACCTTTATAACATTCTTTTTAGTAAATCATTAACTTTATTTGTTCTATAACCTAAAACTCCGCCTTGAGCAAATGGTTTTTTGATTCCGCCTTTTTCAAAACCTTTTACTGGTGGTTTTAGTCTGAAAAATAATCTCATTCCAGGTAAGTCTGATAATTTTGCTTTGTTTTCAAATATTTTGTCTGAAAATTCTTTAAGAGAAATTTTTAATTTTTCTTTAACATAAGAATCTGTAACTTGCTTGTTGCCTGGAAGTCTTGCTCTTTTTTCTAATAATAAATGAAGAGCTTCTTTGTCTAATTCTCCCCAAGTAATGTAATCTTTTGCATTGATAAGCATGTTAACAATACTAGGTGTTGAATCTAGAATTACTGCATAGTTTTTGTTATACAATCTTAGCATTTTCATAGTATCTACTACTGGTTTTCTTACACCAAGATCTCCTCTTATCCTTATAACGACTAATTTTGTATGCATTTATATTTCCTTTTCTTCAATTCCAAGTTTTGTTTTTTGTCCTGCTCTAAGTTTCATTTTTGAAAGATTTTTCAAAGCATCAAAGCAAGCATAAATAAAATTTATTTTTGTTGTTGTTTGTCCAAATGTTTGTGAATATATATCTTTAATTCCTGCATGAGTAAGTATTTTTTTAAGTTCTTTTTCAATACATAAACCAGTTCCTTTTGGAGCAGGTATTAATGCAACTTCAACTGAACCACATTTTCCTTCGACTCTATAAGGTACTGAGTGAGGTAGTTTACAACCACACTCCCATGAACCACAACCTTTGACTACTTTAATTAAATTTACTTTAGCATTTCTGATTGCTTTTTCTCTTGCAGGAACAGTTTCTTTTGCTTTTCCAAATCCTAAACCTATATGGCCCTCTTTATCTCCTACTAAAGCCATTGCAGCAAAACTAGGACGGTTTCCTTCTTTTGTTTTTTTCTGAGTTTGTCTCCAAATACTTCTTTTTCCACCACCGAATTTACCTTTGGATTGTCCAAATAATAATAAATCATGTTCTAAGTTTGGTAAAAGAGCGTCAACAATTTCAGCTTCCATAATATTGAGGCCATTGTTTAAAATATAATCAATATCTTTTATTTCTTTAGCTTTAACTTGTTTTCCCAAGGCAGTCTTAGGTTTCCAATTATCAAAATCAAATGGTTTTTTTGTTTCTATACCCATTCTGATATCTGTATCTTGCTTTTTCCTATACTTTTTGTCTCTTCCTACCATTAATAACCACCCTTTATTTTCTCTATTGAATTAGGCATATCGATTTTTCCGTGTTTTTTGTAATTTGAAAACATCTTTTCTGAAGCGAGGCTTGAATAGTGTTCTATTGTTTTTCCAAATAATTTGTTTTTATCTTCAAATGCAATTTCTACACCTTGAACTTTTACACCTGCGTCAATTACACCTTGTAGGGCTGCATAGATTTTTGAAAGTTTAGTTGGTTTTCTTAAACCTGCATCTAATATTACTTCTTTTCCTTTGTAATTTTTACCACATAAATATCCTGCAAGATATGCAGCAGGTATATTTTTAGTATTATAATTCCAGCCAAGTTTTTTCAATTTAATTGATGAGAAACTTGTTTTGATTAAATCTCCTTTTGGAGAGTATTCTACAATTTGTATAATTATATTGTTTAGAGTTTTTCTTACAACTAACCTAGGTTTTCCAGATTTTAAAAGAGCTAGTCTTTGTTTGTAATCTGTTTTTCCTTGCCTTTTCCTTCTAAAATATATTGTCTTCATTTAAATCTCCGATTTAAATAACCCTAAATTTGTAAATTTTGGTTTCATTTTTCAGTTTTTTTCTTTTTTTGAGTATTAGTTTTGTTGTCTTTTTTAGTTTCTAAATCTGGTTTTTTTAACATTTCTTCTGGAATGTCTTTTTTTCCTACTAAATTATGTTCTTCTAGGAAGACTTTTATGTGTCTTTTACTTCTAAAGAACCCACCTTTTGCTTTTTGTCTTAGCATGTGGTAAACTTTTGAGCTGATTAGTTCTTTTTCTTTTAGTTCATTAAGGAATTTTCTTTGAAGTCTTATTCTAAACATCCAAGTAAGTTTTCTAGGTGTTCTTGCAAACTTCTTTCCTTTTCTTGAACCATGGCCTTTTTGTCTTCCTTTTGATTTTTGAATTGCGCTTTTTCTTGCTCTTGCTCTAGATTGCATGTTTTGGTGTTTTTCTGAGATTGCACCTTGTTTTGCAAGTTTTCTTATGTCTCCTCTAGTAATTGCTTCTTTAATCTCTGATAGAGCAGACTCGTCAAACTTAACTCTTGACTTTCCTTTATTCAAGATTTTTGCAGCAATCCTTTTTTGTGTTGATAGTTTCATTTTTTTTTGAAAAATGATCATAAACCCACGGTTTATGTTTCATTCAAATTCTCCGAATTTTAATGATTGTCAAACAAGTTTGACATTTCATAGTATTATGCTTTTTGAGGTCCAGTTACAGTTCTGTGTTGCGGACTTTTTTGTTTTTCTGGTACACCTACTTCTTTTGGATGAATCTTTTCTTTTTGTTCGGTCATCTTTTTTGTTTCTTCAAGTTCTTCTTTTTTAATTTCCTCTTTAGTTTCTTTTTTTTCTTCTTTTTCTTCTTTTTCTTCAAGCTCTTTTTTAGTCTTTTCTTTTTCTTCTTTCTTCTTCTCAGTTTCTTGTTTTCTTTTCTCGAATTTTTCTCTCTTTTCAATTAAATACTTTTGAATATCATTTATTCCTACTATTTTGAATTGTTTTGCTTTTTCTAAGATTTGTAGTCTCTTTTTTGTTCCTACTGTTGATGCAATTTCAATAATATTCTTTTTTGAATCAAGTTTTTCTAAGTCAGAGATATTAAATACTCTTACTTTTATTAAACCCTTAATTTTTCCAAAGTTTTCTGAACTTGAACCAAAACCTGGTGAAGGCCATTTTGCATGTCCTTTTCTGTGTAATCTTCTCTTGTTGTGAAGTCCTCTAGGTCTTCTCCAACCTAAGTGAAGTCTCTTTAATTTGTTTGCTTCGTCCCTTTTAAAATTGCCTGAGGTCATTCTAGTTTTTTACCTGCTTTTTCATAAATATAAATTCCATCTTGGAATACTCTTCTATCTTTATCTCTTATTTGTGCAGCTAATTCAATATTGGATGCAGTTTGTCCAACTAATTCAATATCATTGCCTTCTAAAGTAATTATATTAGCTTCAACCTTTGCTTTTACACCTTCTAAGATTCTTGCTTTTCTTGGATGTCTTTCACCAAGATAATTTTTGATTATAATATCATTTCCTTGAACTACTACGGACATAGGGAAATGACTTGAACATATTTTTAATCTGTAAGTATAACCATTTTTAACACCTTCAATCATATTTCTTATGTGTGCACATAAGGTTCCTAATTGCATTTTTTCAGTTCTTTTTGCGTTTTTTAATATAAATTTTAATTGATTTTGTGATCTTTCTGAAGTGATTTCTTTGCTTAGCAATCTTTTTTTCATTTCTCCTTTTGGACCTTTTACAGTTACAAAGGGTGTTTGAACTATTAATTCTATCCCTTGTGGAATTTCAATTTTTCTTTCAACTTTTTCTATTCTCATTTTAGTAAATATAAGCGATTAATCTTCCTCCAAGTTTTTTCTCTTTTGCAGTTTCATGTAACATTAATCCTTTAGGTGTTGAAACTATTAAATATCCAAAATTATTTGAAGGTAAGAATCTTTTTTCGTATTTTTCGTATTCATCTTTTTTAACAGAGAATCTTGGTTTTATGACTCCACACTTGTTTATTTTTCCAATTAAATTGATTTTTAAAGATTCTCCTTTTGTGCTCTTAATTACTTCAAAAGTTCCGATATAACCTTTTTCATTTATTAAAGTTAATATTTCTTTTAGTAAATTTGAAGATACTCTTAGGTAGCATTCTGACTTTCCTATTCTCTCGTAATTTAAAATCATAGAGAGTGCATTTGCGATTGGATCGTTTAGTGTCATTTTTTAAAATCTCAATTTAGTTATATTTTCTAAACCCTAATGATTGAGCTACCCCCCTGAAACATTGTCTGCATAATCTTATTCCATATTTACTTATGTGGGCTGCAGTCCTTCCACATCTCCTACATTTTTTTGAAGATCTTCCTTGCCCTCTATTTAGCGGAGTATTATGTTTAATATATTTCTTCATAATTGTAGGTTTACTTTTGAGTTGAGTAAACATTTTTTTGTAATTGGATGTTGTCATTTTTGTATCACCTTATTCGACTGTAACTCCGAATTTATTTTTCATATAATTGATAGCATCTTCTGAAGTTATTTTATGTGTTTTTCCTACTCTTGTAGTTCTTATTGCCCTTTTTTTAACTCTGTAACCTCTTCTTTCAAGAGTTACTGAACATTCTAGACCAATAATACCTACATCTACATCATATTTTGCACCAGGTATATCAATATATTCTGGAATACCGAATGAAATAGTTTCGTTTGTGAATTTTTGGAGCGCTATTCTTTTATCAATAGCAACTAATAATCTTGATAACATTTCTTCTGCTTTTTTTCCTCTAAGTGTAACCTTACATCCAATAGGTAGACCTATTCTTAATCCCCAACCCGGTATTCTTTTCTTTGATTTTGTTTGGACTACTTTAGCGTCTGCAAGATTTTGAAGTAGTTTTGCAGCTTTTTCTAACTTCTCTCCCGCTTGTCCAACACCTATGTTAAGGGTTATTTTCTCTATCCTTATTTCTTTCATTGGATTCATTTCTTAGTTTCTTTTTTAGGTTTTTTTTCTATAATTTTTTCAGTTTCTTTTGGAACTGTTTCTAATTCCTCTGAAACTTTTTCAACTATTTTTTCAGTTGAACTCATAGAATCTTCTACAACAAAAGCATATTTTTTAAGAGTTTGATATTTTTCTTTTCCATAACTAAATAATATTCTTGGTTCTTCTGAACCCACAGTTTCAATTTCTTGTTCAAGTTTTCCGAACATTCCTACATGTTTTCCTGCCGTCAAGAAAATTGTTGCACCTTTTTCGAATTTTATGTGTTTGATTATTTTTTTGTCTTTTACAAAAATACTATCCCCTGTTTTGTAATTATCTTTGTCTATGATTAGATTTGTTCCATCATAAAGATTTAGTTGTAATTTTTTTCCTTTGATCCATGATTTGTTTACAATCTTGGAAGGTTTTAGATCCAATTTTGTAGGAACTGCAACTATTCTCCCTTTGTGATTAAATAAAATTATAAATTTTGAATGGGCAATTTCAATTATATCCATAAAACCTACTGGGAATTTTAATTCTTGGATTAATTTTCCATTTACTTTGATTTTTGAATCTGTGCTAATATTTTTTGATTCTTTAGTTGTTTGTGTAAGTCTTAAAACCTCTTTTAATAATGAATTTAAAGAGATTGAAGTTTGAAGATTATGGGGGCCTGAATTAGGTCTAGTAATCCATTTACCTATACTTTTTCTTTGAATTGCCCATGTTTTTGGAGCATACATTCTTTTAAGATGTTTTCTTACCATTTTTTGTGCCTCTTATTTTTTCTCCTTAGATGTGAATTTTTTCATTCTTCTTTTGTCGTCTAAATTTAATTCTATAATCATTAAGTTTGAAGGTTGTAAACCTACTTGTGCTTTTGCACCTGCTCTTTTTATTAAGTCAATATTTTCAGCATAGACTTTTCTTCTTTTGTAATTTACTCTTGAAACTCTTCCCTCTTTTTTTGCGAATTCTCCTCTCATAACTTTTATTTTGTCGCCTTTTCTTACAAGGATATTTCTTGTTGAATATTTTTTTCTCAAATCTTTTGATAGATGCACTGACATGAATTTTTTAACAACATGTTTAGGTGCATTCTTTGAATATCTTCTTTGTTTAACTGGACGTTTACTCGCTTTCCAATGTCCAGACCATTTTTTTGTTTTTAACATTTTATATTACCGCACTTGCAACTTTTGCTATTGGCGGCCATCTTTCAGCAACTTCTTTTGCAATTGCTCCTTTGAATATTGTTCCTTTAGGTGTTCCCATATCATCTTTTACTATAACTGCAGCATTGTCTTCAAATACAATTCTTACACCATCTGGTCTTTTGTATTCTTTTCTTTGTCTTACAATAATTGCTTGAACTATTTGCTTTCTCATTGCAGGTAATCCTTTTTTAACTGTAGCAGTAACAAAATCACCAACGCCTGCTAGAGCTCTTCTTCTCTTAACAGATCTATATCCTTTGACTGAGATTATCTGAATAATTTTAGCACCTGAGTTATCACAAGTTTCTACATTTGCTCCAACTGGTAGAGATTTCGTGATATTTGCCTTCATTCCTTTCATTTTTTAAATACCTCAATGATTATGAAATTCTTTGTTTTACTTATTGGACGTGATTCCATAAGTTTTACTTTATCTCCTTCTTTTACTATAAGGCAATCAGGAACATGGGCAGAGATTTTGGTTCTTGTTCTTTCGAATCTTTCATATTTTTTTACTTTGATCCAGTCATCCCATTGTACAACTGCAGTTTTGTGAGCTTTTGCAGATTTAACTGTACCTTCGAATATTCTTCCGTGTAGAGTTATTTCTCCGTGAAATGGGCAATGTTTATCATTGCATTCTTTTTCTGGTTGTTTAACTTCAACACCAATGTTTCTTGTCTTTGTCATTTTGATACCTTCTTGACTTTTTTGAGTCTATCTTCAGGCCTTAGGGTTATTTGATTTCCTTCAATTGTTTCGCCTGAGTTTGTGAGTATGAATGTGATTTGTTCTTTTATGAGTTTTTTATTGTCGATTGTAAGTATATTTTTTGTTTCGTCTGTAATTTTGCCTTCTATGCCTATGAGTTTCTTGTTTTTTGCATCAATCACCTTTGCATTTTTGCCAATTAGTTCGTGCATCAAAAGCTTTTTGTTCATTGCTTCACCTCTATACTTTCTGGTGAAAACCCAAGCTTTATCAACTCTTGCTTAACGATCTTGACATGGTTTCCTTGTAGTTCGATTTTACCATCTTTCATGGTACCGCCACAAGCTAACATTGTCTTAAGCTTCTTTGTGAGTTCTTTTAAGTCAATTTCTTTGCTATCAATGCCTTCAACCATAGTCGAAATTTTACCGAATCTTTTCTTTTCGATTTTGACTATTATTTTCTGGCCTTCTTTCGCAATTGACTCACAGACGCAAAGATCTTTTGGCAATCCGCAGGTCGAGCATATTTCGCTCATGCCTTTTTATTCCTAACCTCCTTTTCCTCTTTTTTAGTATGAATTAACATTTTTAGCCTTGCAATTTCTTTTCTAACTTTTCTAACATTACCTGGATTTTCAATGGGCGCATTAACTGCTCTAGCCATATTGATTTTCATCATTTCTTTTTTTAACTCTTCAAGTTTTGATTTTAAATCTTCAGGTTTTAAATTTTTAATATCCCTCTTCATTCTTTAACCTCTTCAGTTGTTTCAGCAGGTTTTTCTTCTACTTTTACTTCTGGTTTAATTTCGTGAGGTTTTTGAGTATGTTTTTTTTCTGATTTTTTTCTTTGTGGTTTTTTCTTTTCTTCTTTTTCTTTGGCAGCTTCTATTCTTGCAGCTTCAGATTTGTTTTCTGCATTTTGAGCATCAGCTGCTTCTCTGATATACATCTTATCAGGAAGTATAATATCTGGTGTCATGATAACAACTTTGATACCAATAGTTCCACTTCTTAGATTAACTGTTGTTAATCCTTTTGAAACTTGATTTTGTGAAATGTCTCCACTTTTTTTCAAGTATCCATCCATGAATTTCCAACTTTTTGCTCTTGAGCTTGGAAGTCCTCTCCCTGAAATTGTAATTTCTGCACCTAAAGCATCAGCATCTATAATTTGTTGTAATATTTTATAGCCAACAGATTTGAAACGCATAGCACCATATCTCTCTAATGTAAATGCAATTCTTTCAGCAACTAATTGGGCATCGAATAAAGGATTTGTTACCTCACCGATTTCTATTTGAGGATTATCCATATTGAATTTCCTTTTTAATATATCAGTTAATTTTTTTATATTTGCACCTTTTCTTCCAACAACTAAACCAGGTCTTGAAGTATAGACTATAACTTTATCTCCTAATGGAGTTCTTTGAATTTCTGTTCTAGTATAACCTGTTGTGGTTAATTCTCTTGAAATAAACTCTTGAACTTCAAAATCTCTTATTTTTTGTGCAAGTATTTTTCTTTCTTTCATTTTTTATTTGCCTCTTTTTTTGGCTTTTCTTTCATTTCTGAAACTTCTATGAATAGATGTGTTTTTTTCATAAGTCTACTTCTTTTTCTTCCGTAGTGCCATGCTTTTCCAGCGTTGTTAGGAATTACAGTTATAATTTTTAATTCTCCAACTAAACCTTTGTTTCTTGCATTGGCTTCAACACTTTCAATTAATTCCATGAAATGTTCTATTGCTTTTAGAGGATATCTTCCTCCAGCCATTTTTCCTGGTTTATGTGAAAGGTCGTGATTATATCTTTTGTAAGGTATGGCCTCTTTTTGTGCAAGGACATTTGCAAGTCTTTTTTTTGCTTTTTCTGTAGACTTTCCTTTTATGAAGTTTGCAATTTCAACTGAATGCTTTAGCGAAATAGGTAGGCTAGTTCCTCTTGCAGTTGCAGTTTTATTTTCAGTCATTTTTATTTCCTTGTAGCTGAAGCTGTACTAGATTTTGTAGCACCTACACCTGGAGCTGAGTGATGTATTTCTCTTCTTGTTTGGATAAATTCACCAAGATAATGTCCAAGCATTTCTAAAGTTATAATAACTGGTTCGTAGGTTTTACCATTGTGAACATTAATTGTCATACCAATCATTTCTGGAATAATTACTAAATCTCTGTTTTGAGTTTTTAGAGGTTTTTTATATTTTCCATCTTTTGCTTTTTTCATTTTTATTAAGAAGAGTTTTTGTTGTTCAGTGAATCCTCTTTTTAATGTTCTTCTTATTCTTGATGGCGCTATTTCAGCAAATTCCTTTAGACTCATTTTTTTAAGTTCATCTAGTGTTTTTCCATAAAATGTAAATTCTTTTTGTGCCATTGTTACTTGCCTCTTCCTGTTTTTCTTGGTCTTAATAATCCAACCTTTCTACCTGGTGGAGCAAATTTAGGTGCTATGGATGATGCTCTGCCACCAAATTTAGGACCATGTCTTCCTGAACCAAATGGATGGTCTGTTGCATTCATTGCACCAGCTCTTACTCTTGGATATAATTTATTTCTTGCTTTCTTTGCATAGAATGCATGTCCAGCAGTTAAGATTGGTTTTTCTTTTCTTCCACCACCAGCTAAAATTCCAATGGTTGCTTTGCATTCTGGATGAAATATTTTTTGTTTTTTTGAAGGAAGTTTTACAAGAATTCCTTTTTCGAGTTTATTCAATAATTTTGCAGATGTTCCTGCTGCTCTTACTAATCTTCCACCATCACCAGGGTCACATTCAATATTGAAAATATCGGTTCCTTCTGGAATATTTTTTAATGAAATAACATTACCTGGTTTGATTTCTTTATTATTATAATATACATCTTGCCCAACATAAATTCCTAATGGTGCAAAAATATATCCTTCTTTGTTGTTCTCATATTTTACTTTCGCTATAGGTGATGAGTGTGCAGCACAATGTGTTAAATCAACAATTCTACCTTTTAATTCTAGGTTTGAATTAATATATTTAACATCACTAGTATAATGATGACCAGGAGATCTATATCTAGGACCACCTTTTCCTCTTGCCTGTTGTATAATTCTTTTACCCATTTTACATCATACCTAGTTTAGTAGCAATATCAATAGCTGGATTTTCAGGAGCTAATCTTATATAAGCTCTTTTAGTTCCTTTTGGTGTTATCATTGTTGTAACTTTTGCAACTTTAACATTAAACATTTGTTCAAATGCTGATTTAATTTGTGCTTTGTTTGCTTTGAAATAAACATTGAATACCATTTTATTTTCTGAAGTAATTAATCTTACAGATTTTTCAGTCTGTAATGGACTAATTAAAATACTGTATGGATCAAATTTTGGATTTTTTTCTTTAGTCATTTTACAAGTATAATTTTGATTTTGCAATTTCTTCTATTGCTGCTTTTGTGAATAAAGTTGCTCTACCTGCGTGTGAACCTGGTGCAAGTAATTGCGCATTTAATGCATTTGCTTTACAAACATCAATTCCTGGAAGATTTTCAGCTGCTTTTCTTATTTTAGTATCATTGCTTACAACAATAAGTAAACCTTTTCTTTTTTTGTAAGGTCTTCCTCTTGCTTTTCCTCTTCCCGCTCTGATAGTTTTTATTTTAGCTCTTTCAAATTCTTTTTCAAATCCTAATTTAACTAAAACATTTTCAACTTCTTTAGTTTTGTTTAAGTTTTCAAAAGAATTATCAATTACGAATGGATATTTTTCAGGAATATTATGTCCTCTTGCTTGTACAACATCTTTTAATAATACTGCACTTAATGCTGATCTTAATGCTTTCTTTTTTTCTTTTTTATTTATTTTTAATTCCCAGTTTTTTTCTGCTTTTGGTGGGTGTGCTCTTCTACCACCAACAATACCTGGTGAGAATGCTGCTTGCCATCCAAATTGAGTACCTCTTCTCCAGAATACTTTTCTTTGTACTCTTGAAAGACTGTGACCATAAGAACCTCTATAATTACTTCTTCTCTTTGAAAGTTTAGAAGAAGGTCTTTTACCTGCTTCAGGGAATGCACCATATTTTTGTCTTAATCTAGAAACTAATTCGTAGAATGCTCTCTTAATTAAATTAGGTCTATAATCTTCTTCAAATTGAATAGGCATTTCTATACTTGAACTTTCATTTCCTTGTAGATCTAAAACTTTTAATTTTGTCATTTTAATTTAAAATCTTTTTAACCTCTGGTGTTTGTATCATTTTTTTAGTTGGTCTGATAGCGTGTAATAATGTGATTACTCTTTTTGATGCACCTGCTATTGAACCTTTGACAATTAAATAATCTGATTTGACATTTCCGTAGTGTTTGAATCCTGCTTTTGGATTTACTTCAGTTGGTTTGTTTCCAATTTTTAATATTAATTTATTGTATTCTGTTCTTTGATGATAACCCATTGTACCTGCGTAAGGAACAGTCCACATTTGTCTTGTGTGCCAAGCACCAAGTGATGCAACTCCTCTTTTTGTTTTTTCTGCTTTGTGTGATCTTATAGATACACCGAATCTTTTTACAGCACCTTGGAAACCTTTTCCTTTAGTAACTGCGTGAATATCAACTAATTGTCCTTCTTTGAAAACATCTGATAATTTAATTTCTTTTAGTTTCTTTGCTTCTTCAACAAAGTCTTTTGCGATTTTTATTTCAAAAATTTCTGGTTTCTTTTTGAATGGTGGCTGAGTATAAACTTGTAACATTGCATAATCGTAATCTGCTATTTTATTTTCTTTTGATTTCTTTTTTTGAATGTCAATTTTTCTAGAAAGTTCTTTGTGTGGGTTGTCTAATCTTTCTTCACCAATTACTCTTGCTGCTTGGGAGAAAGGGTCAGAATCACGTTGGTAATAACGAATAGAAATAGGTTTTAAATGAGGGCATTCAATCACAGTTGCAGGATAAACAATTTGCATGCCTTTTGTTATATGATTAGAATTGTCTTTTGCTAATAATCTTATCATTCCGACCTTATAACCTGCGAAACCGAAGATTTTGAATGCGTTGGATTTGTTCCAAGATCTTATGAAAGCATATGAACGTTTAGCCCTCTTTCTAGGCCAAACTTGCATTGTTCCTCTTCTTGGTCTTACCCTTTTACCCATTTTATGTCCTGATTTTTGAACGTGAAATTTGTATTAAAAATACTAAAATTTCACCTTTTTTTGTGAAATTTGGTGTGTTCAAGAACAAAGTTCTTGACACACGTTTAAATGTGTTTTAGGTGATTTCTAGCCAATTTTGACTAATTTTATGATTTCCAGACTTTTGACCACTAAAACTTCACTTTTTGTGAATTTTGGTGCATCAAAAACTAAGAGTTTTCAATGTAGTCTGAAAAGCTTCAAATGTGTTAAATTACCTTATTAAGGCTTATATTAAGCTTATAACCAAAACCATATCCTTTTCAGGATTTATGGTTCCCAATTGCAACATTCCCGTTGCTACCTTCCTTTTCTATGTTTTTTGTGCTATTTTTAGACATTAAGAAGGTCCAAATACCCAAAAATCACATTTTCGGGCTAAGTTTTCAATTATTAACATCTTTTGAGAACTCAGCTAATTTATAAATGTTACGAAAAGGGGCTTTGGTGCAACCCTCTTGATAAGAACAAAAAATAATATTGCATTCTGTCAATATTATGGGCAATTAACTTGCTTATAAGTTCGACTTTCTGAGTTG
>JAGVZY010000009.1 GCA_018302225.1 Candidatus Woesearchaeota archaeon | reverse complement strand
CAAAACATTTATAAATACCAAATCGACATTATTGCCTTTGTGAAAAACTCTTCTAAACGATAAAAAAGCACCAAAATCAATCGTTATAGGGAGATTTGGCTAAAGAATGAGACTTGCCATTATAAAGAGACAAAATTTTAGATTATTATTCAGGTTCAAGTATATTTTAGCTTCAGCTCTAAAAAACAAGTTCGGTTTATACTACATATTTAATTTAAACAACAAAACAAACCACAATAGGCTAAACTGTGCCCTGGTAGTGTAGCCCGGTCTAGCACACAGCCCTGTCAATCTCTTTTGAACAGCAAGGCTGTAACCCGAGTTCAAATCTCGGTCAGGGCGTAAAACGTGGGCCGGTAGCTCAGCTTGGTAGAGCATCTGTCTTTGATGGATGAAACTTTTACCAAACTGGAAGAAATCAGGTGGTCGAGGGTTCAAATCCCTTCCGGCCCGTAGATATTTAAGGTGTAAATTGAAGAAAAAAACAGAAACAATAAAAGGACATGTACTTGTACCCGCTCACAAGAAATTAACAGAAGAAGAAGCTCAAAAAATTCTATCTAAATATAATATTTCAGGAAAACAACTTCCAGCAATACTTGAAAGTGATCCTGCAATTCAAGAATTAAATGTTAAACTTGGAGATATAATTGAGATTATAAGAAAAAGTCCGATTGCTGGAGAACAAAAATTCTATAGGGTGGTTGTTCATGGTTAAAGGATATCAAACTTTAATTAAAAAATACTTTGAAGAACATAGCTTTGTAGAAGCAAATATTAATTCTTTTAATAATTTTATAGAAAACGAATTACAAGTTATTATAGATGAAATTGGACCAATAATTCCGACTATTATACCTCCAGAAATGCAAGAATTTAAAATTAAACTTGATAAAATCTGGATAACAGAACCACAGGTTACAGAAGCAGATGGAAGTAAAAGAGTTATCTTGCCCATAGAAGCAAGATTAAGAAAAATGACATATGCTTCACCTATATTTTTAGAAGTAAGTGCTTATGTTGATGGTGTTCAAAGAGAAACATTCACAACACAGATTGGAAAACTTCCAATCATGGTAAAAAGTAAATACTGCGTATTAAATAAATTATCATCTGAAGAATTAATAGAAAAAGGTGAAGATCCAGATGATTATGGAAGTTATTTTATATTAAATGGAAATGAACGTGTATTAATTACAGTAGAAGATTTAGCTTCAAACAAATTATTTATTGATGCAAGTACAGGCCCAAGTAAATTTACTGGAAGAATTTTCTCAGAAAGAGGAAGCTTTAAAATACCGCATGTTATCGAACAATTAAAAGATGGATCATTAACAATCAGTTTCACAAGATTCAAAAGAGTTCCAATCATAAGTGTAATCAAAGCTCTTGGTTTAACAAGAGATGAAGATATTGTGAAATTAATTTGTAATGAAAAGCAATATGATGATATTTTTGTAAATTTATACAATGCAGCCCAAATAAAAACACCCGACGATGCAATTGAAGTTCTTGCAAAAAAGATAGGAATTACTCAACCTAAAGAAGTTAAAGTTGAAAGAACTTTAGAACAATTAGATAGATTTTTACTTCCGCATATAGGAGTTACGAAAGAGGATAGATTACTAAAAGCTCAAAACTTATGTAAATATTTGAAAAAATTCTTAATGGTTTCAAAAGATAAAATTTCAACAGAAGATAAAGACCACTATATGAACAAAAGATTAAAACTAAGTGGAGATTTATTAGGTGACTTATTAAGAGTCAATATGCGTATTTTAGTAAATGATATGCTTTACAATTTCCAGAGAATGGTTAAAAGAGGAAAATTCACTTCTATCAAAACTATTATCAGAGATCAACTATTAACTTCAAGAATACAAAGTGCAATGGCAACAGGTTCTTGGGTTGGTGGAAGAAATGGTATAAGTCAAAATATGGTTAAAGATAATAATTTAGCAATTTTATCTCATTTAAGAGGTATTGTAAGTTTATTAAGTGCTAGTCAAGAAAACTTCGAAGCAAGAGCTTTACACAGTACACATTGGGGAAAACTTTGTCCTTTAGAAACACCTGAAGGTCCTTCAATTGGTTTAAGAAAAAATCTAGCAATGCTTTGTAGAATTTCAACAGAACAAGAAGATGAAACTAAAATAAAAAAAGAGCTTCAAGCTCTAGGATTGAAAACGGTTTAAAATGGTTGATGTATACTTAAATGAAAAATTTGTAGGTGCAGTCGATGACGCACAAGTGTTCTTAACTAAAATAAAAACTGCTAGAAGATTTGGAAAAGTATCAAAAATAATTAATGTTCATTATGATGAAGAATTTAATTTAATAAATGTTAACACTTCAAAAGGGAGAGCAAGAAGGCCTTTGATAGTTGTTGAAAATGGAAAAAGCAAATTAACAGATGATCATCTTAAGAAAATAAAAAATAATGAATTAAAATGGGAAGATTTAGAAAAAGAGGGAATAATTGAATATTTAGATTGTGCAGAAGAAGAAAATTCTTATATTGCTTTAGATGAAACTTATTTAACACCCGAACATACCCATATTGAAATTAGTCCTGTTGTTATTTTAGGATTAATTACTTCTCTAGTTCCTTACTCAAACTTTGGTAGTTCCTCTAGACTTAACAGAGGAAGTAAAACTCAAAAACAAGGTTTAGGAATTTATACAGCAAATTTCCCATTAAGAATGGACACAGATGTAAATATTTTACACTATCCGCAAACTCCAATCACACGTTCATTTATGCATGATGTACTAAAAGATTACAAACACCCAGGTGGACAAAATGTAACAGTAGCAATTATGAGTTATGATGGTTATAATATGCAGGACGGTTTAATATTTAACAAATCTTCAATTGAAAGAGGTTTAGCAAGAAGTACTTACTTTAGACCCTATATAGCTGAAGAGCTTAGATATTCTGGTGGTCTTATTGATGAAATAGGAATTCCCGATAAAGATATCAAAGGATATAGATCAGAAAAAGATTATAAACATCTTGAAGAAGATGGAATAGTATTTGCAGAAGCACATTTAAAACCAGATGATGTTCTTATTGGAAAGACAAGCCCACCAAGATTCTTAGGTAATGTTGACGAATTTAGTATAAGTGCAAATATTAGAAGAGAAAGTTCAGTTGCAGTTAGAGGAGATGAAGAGGGTATAGTTGATGCAGTTATGCTTACAGAAAATGAAGAAGGAAATAAAATTGTTGAAGTAAGATTAAGAGATCAAAGAATTCCAGAAATTGGAGATAAATTTGCATCAAGATACGGTCAAAAAGGGGTTATTGGAAAAATAATTCCACAAGCAGATATGCCTTTCACAGCAGCAGGAATAACACCAGATATTATATTCTCACCTCACTCAATTCCAGGAAGAATGACAATTTCTCACATGATTGAATTATTAGCAGGCAAAACCGGATCACTAGCCGGAAAACATATTGATGGAACTACATTCGATGCTGTTCCAGAAAAAGAACTAAGAAAAGAATTATTAGAAATGGGTTTCAGAGATAATGGTTTAGAAACTATGTACAATGGTTTAACAGGAGAAATGTTCCAAGCAAGAATTTTTGTTGGAAATATGTATTATTTAAGATTAAAATATATGGTAGCAAATAAATTACACTCAAGAGCATTTGGTAGAATCCAATTATTAACTAGACAACCAATCGAAGGACGTGCAAAAGGTGGAGGTCTTAGACTTGGAGAAATGGAGAAAGACTGTTTTGTAGCACATGGTGCAAGTTTATTATTAAAAGAAAGATTTGATTCAGATAGAACAATATTCCATGTTTGTGAAGAATGCGGCATGTTAGCTGTATTT
Source organism: Candidatus Woesearchaeota archaeon (assembly GCA_018302225.1). Classification (NCBI taxonomy): domain Archaea; kingdom Nanobdellati; phylum Candidatus Woesearchaeota; species Candidatus Woesearchaeota archaeon. The sequence goes on along the minus strand of JAGVZY010000009.1, from coordinate 18,674 downwards.
AATGAATTCCAAGATAAAAAATTCTGCCCAAGATGTGGAAGTACAGTAGAAATCAATGCTATTGAAATGGCATATGCATTCAAATTATTATTAGATGAAATAAAAGCATTATGTATCTATCCTAAATTAATTTTGGAAAGCAAATACTAAAATGATAACTATCTACAAGAAAGTAAAAGCAATTGAATTTGGATTACTTGGACCTAAAGACATAAAGAAAATGGCAGCTGCAAAAGTTGTAACTGCTGAACTTTATGATAAAGAAGGTTATCCTGTAGATGGTGGTTTAATGGATATTCGTTTAGGAGTTATTGATCCAGGTCTAAGATGTAAAACTTGCGGTGGTAAAATAAAAGAATGTATTGGCCATTTTGGTTATATCGAATTAGCTCGTCCAGTTATACACATTCATTTTGTTAATGTTATTTTGGCTTTCTTAAGAAGCACTTGTAAAGAATGTGGTAAATTATTAATTACAGATGAAGAACGTAACAAATACAAAAAATACCTTGAAAAGATTTATAATGATAAAGGTGTTGAACAAATGAGAAAAAAACGTTCTGAAATTCTTTCAAAAGTAAAAGCAATTAAAAAATGTCCACATTGTAAAGCAAAACAACCTTCTTACAAAATAGAAAAACCTACTACTTACTTAGAAAATGATAGAAAAATGTCACCTATTGAAGTAAGAATTAAATTAGAAAAAATCCCAGATGAAGATGTTGAATTTGTTGGTTTAAATCCATTAAAAGCAAGGCCAGAATGGGCAATTTTAACGTTACTTCCAATTCCACCAGTAACTATTAGACCAAGTATCACCCTAGAAAGTGGAGAAAGAAGTGAAGATGACTTAACTCACAAATTAAGCGATATAGTTAGAATTAATCAAAGATTATTTGAAAATATTAATGCTGGTGCTCCTGAAATAATTATAGATGATTTATGGGAATTATTACAATACCATGTTACAACCTTCTTTGATAACACAGTTGCAAGTATTCCTCCTGCCCGTCAAAGAAGCGGTGGAATATTAAAAACACTTGCACAAAAAATTAAAAGTAAAGAAGGAAGATTTAGACATAACCTTGCAGGTAAAAGAGTAAACTTTAGTGCAAGAAGTGTTATTTCTCCAGACCCAAAATTAAAATTCAATGAAGTTGGTGTTCCTTTAATTGTTGCTATGGAATTAACTGTTCCAGAAAAAGTAACAGAATGGAATATTGATTGGTTAAAAGAATTAATTAAAAATGGTCCTAAGACTTATCCAGGTGCAAACTATGTAGTTAGACCAGATGGAAAAAAGAAACATATTACTGAAGAAACAATCACTGCATTACTAGAAGAATTAGTTCCAGGATATTCAGTTGAAAGACATTTAAGAAATGAAGATATTGCTTTATTCAACAGACAACCTAGTCTTCACAGAATGAGTATTATGTGTCATAGAGTAGTTGTTATGCCCGGAAAATCATTTAGAATTAACCCCGCAGTTACTATTCCTTACGCAGGAGACTTTGATGGTGATGAAATGAACTTACATATTCCACAAACTGAAGAAGCAAGAGCAGAAGCAGAAGTTTTAATGGAAGTTCAAACTCAAATCATTACTCCTAAAAATGGAACTAATATTATTGGGTGTATTGAAGATGCAATTACTGGGAATTATATTTTAACAAAAGAAACAGAATACACTAAAGAAGAAGCAATTCAAATTCTTCAAAGTATTGGTGTAACTAATGCAAAATTCAAATCAGAAAAAGTTGATGGAAAAGCGATCTTCAGTACACTTTTACCAGAAGGACTTGATTATATTGGAAGCGCAAGAGCTTGCCACCATAATTTAAATTGTGCAGATTGTGCTTATAATAAAAATAACAAATGTTCAAAAGATGCTTATGTAGAAATACGTGATGGTAAAATCATCAAAGGAATTATAGACGATAACGCAATAGGGGAAGGAAAAGGTGGATTAGTAAGAGCAATTTATACTAAATATGGTCCAAATGTAACATTAGAAGTTGTTGGAAAAATATTCATGTTAGGTAATGCAGTTCTTTTAAAAAGAGGATTCACAACAAGTCTTAGTGATACTGATTTACCTCAAGAATCAATTTCAAAAATAAAAGAACTATTAGATGATGCAAAGAAGAAAGTTTATGAGTTTATACAAAACTATAAAGATGGAAAATTGGAACCTTATCCAAACAAAACTTTAGAAGAAACCCTAGAACTTAAAATCTTAGAATTATTAAACAAAGTTAGAAATAAAGTCGGAGAAGTTACTTCGCAATCCTCAAATCAAGATACTAACCCAACAATTATTATGGCTGCATGTGGTGCTCAAGGTAAATTATTAAACTTAGCCCAGATGGCCGGTTGTGTTGGACAACAATCTCTTAGAGGCATGAGAATTAGAAAAGGTTATCACAATAGAACTCTTCCAATTTTCAAAAAAGGAGACATGGGTCCAGAAGCAGGAGGATTTATAGGAAGAGGTTACAAAGAAGGTCTTAAGCCGTATGAATATTTCTTTGCAGCTATGACAGGACGTGACTCACTTATGGATACGGCTCTTAGAACTCCTAAATCCGGTTATCTATATAGAAGATTATCAAATGCACTTCAAGATATTAAGATAGGTTATGATTACACAGTTAGAGATGCTAAAGATAATATCATCCAATTTACGTACGGTGATGATAATATTGACGTTTCAAAATCAGAAGGCGGGATTATAAACGTAAAAAGAATAATAAAACAAGTACTAGAAAAAAATAAAGGTAAATAAAAAATGACAGAAAATGTATATTCAGAATTCAAGGAAATACCCAAACACTTAGTTCACGAAATAAAAGAAGAACTAAAAGATAAAAAAGTTTCAGATTCTCAATTAAAAGAAATTTTAGCAGAAATTCAAAGAGAATATGTTCAAGCAAAAATCAATCCGGGAGAAGCAATAGGTATAGTTACTGCTGAAAGTATTGGAGAGCCAGGTACACAAATGGTACTTAAAACATTCCACTTCGCAGGTGTAGCTGAACTTAATGTTACTTTAGGTTTACCAAGATTAATAGAAATATTTGATGCGAGAAAAGAAGTTGCAACGCCTACAATGGAAGTTTATCTTAAAAAGGAATTTTATAGAGACAGCCAAAAAGTAAGGGAAATTGCATCAAAAATAAAAGAAACAACTATAGGGGATATTGCTGATGAAATTTCAACGGATATTGCTGAATCATCCTTAACAATAAAAATTAATCTTGAAAAATTAAAATTACTGGGAATAGAACTAAAGGATATTTCAAAAAGTGTATCCAAAGCAGCAAAAAATGTACATGTAAAATCAAAAGAAGATACGATAGAAATAACAACAAAATCAAAAGTAGAATTAAATGAATTGTATTTAATAAAAGAAAAAATAAAAGCTTCATTTTTATGTGGTATAAAAGGAATTACTTATGTTCTTCCGGTAAAAACTGCTGAAGAATATGTAATTTTAACTTCAGGAAGTAATTTAAAAGAAATAGGGAATATAGAAGGAATAGATAATACGAGAACTACAACTAATAATGTATTTGAAATTTATAATGTTTTAGGAGTAGAGGCTGCAAGACAAGCTATAATTAATGAAGCTGAAAAAGTTATCAAAAACCAAGGCATTGATATTAATGTTAGGCATATTTTACTTGTTTCAGACTTAATGACTCATTCAGGAGAAATAATGGGTATTACAAGAACAGGCATAACTGGAAGTAAAGAAAGTGTGCTTGCAAGAGCAAGCTTCGAAACTCCATTAAAACATCTAGTTAACGCAGCATTAATAGGTGAAACAGATATGCTTAACTCAGTTGTTGAAAATGTTATGCTTAATCAAGCTGTTCCTTTAGGAACAGGATTACCTGGATTACTCGCCAAAATGAAAAAAGATGGCTCGGGTAAAGAAGAGAAAGAAGATAAAAAAGAATAAATATAAAAACCTAAATTAAAGATATTCAAAAATAAGGTGCAAAAAATGACAGATTTAAAAGAAATAATGAAAAAGGAAAAAGTAATCATTGGTACAGAAAGAACTATAAAAGCAATGAAAAATAATAAAGTAAAAAATGTTCTAATCTCAAATAATTGCAATGAACTAACAAAAAAAGAAATAATTCATCTTGCAAAAATCTCAGATATTAAAGTGGAAATACTATCTGTTCCTAATCAAGAAGTAGGACTCTTATGTAAAAAACCTTTTGCTATATCTGTATTAAGTTATTAAATTATATTATTAAAAATTTAAAATGAATATAAAATTCGATTTAACTACAATAAATCACATAAAGGTATTTGAGTCTTTAACAAGAATTAATGTTAAAGATTGTTTTTCAAAAGAAAATAGTATCTTTTATGTAATTAATGAACAAGATTTAAGAAAAATTACAGGAAAAAATTCTTTCCTTCTAAAAAAGGCTTCAGATTTATTAAAAAAAGAAATAAAACTAATTGCATTTAATGAAAATATTAAAAAGTTTGTCTCTAATCTTATATATCCTGTAAAAGCAGAAATCACGCAAGAGGACAAAATAATCAAAGTCAAATGTGAAAATACCAAAGATAAAGGTAAAGTTTATGGTAGGGAAAGAACACGTTTAAAGTTTATTAATGATATTCTGAAAAGATATCATGATGCTGAAGTTGTGATTGAATAAATTCTTTTTATTTTTTATAGCCTACCACGGGTGGCTAGCATTTATAAACTTAAATCTTGATTTAAATTAGTAAACTTGCAATTTACTAAAGGCTCGTCTTACTTGGGGAAACCTTTAAAAACATAGAAACAACCTTAAGCTAATACGCGGGGGTGCCGGAGCGGTCAAACGGAGTAGCCTCAAGAGCTTCTGGCTCAGTGCCTACGCAGGTTCGAATCCTGTCCCCCGCATTCTATTAAGATTAATAATCTAAATTTACATAGAAAAGTTTATATATTAGTTTATACACATCGTGTGTATAAAAATGTTAATCAGTAAAAAAGCCATTATTACATTTAATCAAAAATTTGCAGAAGGAAATTTCGAGAATGAATCAAATTTAAATTATGCTCTAGAATACTTAAAACATGATATTGCTTGGACCAAACAATTAGCTTACCTAATCAGAGCAATATTGATAGATCATGTTTTTGAAGAAGGCAATAAAAGAACCGCTTGCGCATTATTATTAACTTGCATAGACTTAAATAGTTATCAAATTGATGAAAAAAAAGCACTTAATTTAATAAAACAAATTATTTTAAAAAACATAACCGAAGTTAATAAAATACAATGGATGATAGAAGATGCAATCACAAAAAGATAAGGTTTTAACAAGAGGAATACAAATAATAAATGAAAATCCTACCCTCTTTAAGGCCCTGGAAGACTTTGAAAAAACAGGTAAATTAATACTTAAAACTAGACTTAATTTTACAATAGATAGAGATACTGCTAAAAAGTTTAGAGACTACTGTAAAAAGAATAGATTAAACATGTCTGAAATAGTTGAAGAACTAATTAAAAAGAATACGCCTAAAAATCTCAATTAAACAATTTAGAAATTCTTTTTCTTAGAATATAGATTAACAACAAGGCAACACATGTACCAAAAATAACTACTTTAGACCAATATTCAGTATCTCCACCGGCACCTAAAATCATAAAGACAATCTCGTCAGCCATTAAACCTAATCCCATAGCAGAAAAGATAAGAACATCTTTTTTCTTTCGAATTAAAAAAGAAACTAAAAATACCCATAAACCAAACCAAAAATGATGTATCACCCAACCAAACAAAATTATATCTCTATTTGGAAACAAATAAACTAATAATCTAGATACTAAAACAGTTAAAATAAATACAAAATAAAATAAATTTTCTTTCTGCATTTTATTACTTTTTCTTATTATTAAACTTAACAAGAGTACTTTTATTAATCACGGAATTAGGTATAATAATTAAATCATCAGATTTAGTCTTAATAGTTGTTTCCGCCAATTCTACCTTAACCACTAAACCTCTAACATTATTAATTTCTATATCATCTCCTTTCTTTATTTTCCCAGTTTGATAAATAAAGAAACCTGCAACTACATTAGGTACAAAATCTTTAAAGGCCAATATAATTAAAATAACCACAATAACAAGCAACACAATTAAAATCGCATTTAAAACACCCGTAGTCAAACCTAATTTATTTAAAGCCATAATTATAGCTGCAAAATAAAGTATATAACTAACAAAACTTCCTAAAAAATCTTCAACAGGTATTTTCACATTTGCTTGATCTTTTAAGATTTTATCAACATTAAACTCTTTCAATATTCTTCTGACTAAATTGCCTATAATTCTTCCAAAAATTACACCCAAAACGATTATTAAGATAGCTATGACTATATCTATTAACACCTTTGAATTGCCTATTTCTAGCATAAATCCAATATAGACAAAACAATTTATAAACGTTTCTAGCACAAATTTTAAAAAACACAATCAATTTTTACTATAATATGCCCATAAATGCACATCCTGAATACTTTAAAGCTGAAGAAGATTATAGGAAAGCAACCTCTTCAGAAGCTAAACTAGCTGGCTTAAAAAAGATGTTAAGTTTATCACCAACACACAAAGGTTCTGAAGTTCTTAGAAGTGAAATAAAAACAAAAATTGCAAAACTCAAACAACAACAAGAAAAAGAAAAAACATCTAAAACAGGTTCAAAATCAAAATTCTCAATCAAAAAAGAAGGAGACTCAAGAGTATGTATTATAGGCTTTACTAACACAGGAAAATCTACCTTACTTTCAAAACTAACAAATGCAAAACCTGAAATCGCAGAATATAAATTTACCACAAAAGAACCCGAAGTAGGTATAATGGATTATAAAGGAATAAAATTACAGGTTATAGAAACTCCTGCATTGACGGACAATATTTTTGAAACTGAAAATGGTCCTTCAATTATTTCTTTGATAAAAACAGCAGATCTGTTAATTTTGTGTTTAAAAGATAACCAAACTAAAAATCAAGAAATAAAAGAAAAAGAAAATTTAATTAGATTACTAAAACTCTTAGAAATAAAAAATCATTTTATTTATAACTATGAATCAACACCGAATATGATTTGGAAGAATTTAGATATAATAAAAGTTTATACTAAACATCCAGGAAAAGAAAAAGCTTTTCCACCTATAGCAATTAAACGCGGAACTACAGTTGGAAATCTTGCAGATTACGTACATAAAGACTTTAAGAAAAACTTCAAATATGCAAGAATCTGGGGCTCTTCAGCCAAATTTGACAGCCAACAAGTAGGTTTAAATCATGTTTTAAAAGATGATGATATTATAGAATTTCACATTAAATAATATTTACAAAAAATTTAAACTATATCTAAAATAGCACCATCACATTCTATATAGGTTTTATTTTGATCCATATTTATTGAAAATAAGTAATCTTTATTCTTGGGTTCAATTTTTGGGCTAAGTAAATACATAAAAGGTAAGAATCTATCTGAATCTATTTTTTTACTATAGGGACTTATACTTCTTGGACTCGTTAAAAGCTTAAATATACGTTTTCTCATATTCTCATCTTCCTCTGTCCAAAAACCTTGAATAACCCTTAATAAATGTTTTATTCCGCCAAAAGAATTTGTTTTTTCAGAAGAAATAAGTCCTATTAATTTTTTATTAGGTAAATAAACTATTTTGTCTTCTTGTTTTTTAGAGAGAGATTGGTTAGAATCTACATTCAAATCATAAAAAGATTTTGGTAATTTTGCAACTTCTCTTTGATAGAGATTATAATTAAAAGAATCTGTAATATCTCCCATTTTAAGTGTACATGAATTTAAATTAAATACCGTAGTAATATTCTCTAATAAACTTGCCTCTTTTATATAATTATAAAAAGCAGAATAATTTTTTTGAAGTTCTTTTTCTAATTCTGCATTTTGCTCTTTTAATTCCTTAACCTGTTTTTCTCCTCTTTTAAACTTTAAAAAATTTTCTTTAAAAAATTTATAATTACTAGGTTCATTAAGTTGTGCATAAGCTTCAGAAATCTCTTTGGATCTCTCACTTGACCCACGATATTTATCTGGATGAAAAATGAATTGTAAAGCTCTATATTGCATTTTAACCAAATATTTGATTTGTTCATCGTTTAATTTTTTAATTAATGAAGAACTTAATCCTAAAACTTTAAAAGGGTTTTCAGAAGACATTTTACTTAGAGATTAATCGTATGCCTCTCTCCAAAATCCTGCTCTCTCTTGTAATTCACTATTATACCTATCGGCTTCAGTTTCTAATCTTTCTTTTAAAAGTTCGAAATTAAATACGCCAGTATCTTTAGCTATTTTTATTGCTTTTTTAATTGACATATCTATATAAGGTTTGTCTAATACCTTATGAATTATGCTAATTGCTTCTCCCAATACAATTTCATCAAGAGGCAAATCATTAAAAGTTTCATAAAACTCTACAATTTTACTAAGTGAAGGACGTTTAGAATGAATACTGCCGTGAACCAACTCTTCATTATGCCGCCTTACCACTAAAAAAATACCTACATCTTCAATAGAATAATCTTTTTCTAAAATTTTTATTAAAGAATTAAAATTTGAAGAATATTCGTTTTTTAAGAAAACTAAATCTTTTAATTGTGCTAAAGTCAATTTATAATCCTTACAGATTTGTAATAAATAACTTTCTCTGCATTTTGATTCCATTTGAAGAACAGGGCTAATCTTTACAGGAATTTTATCTAAATCTTCCCTTACAACTTGAACACTAGTTATTTTTTCTAAAGCAGATTTATACTCCAATTCAGTTAAAGTTCTTTTTCTCATTTTTTCTTTAATTTCGTATGGAGTTGTTGAAGAAGTATACACACTATCTTGAAGTAATATCTTAGGATCTTGATTTTCTAGTTTAATTTCTAAATCAGTCTTATTCTTGAGATTAATATAAGCTGTTGTTCGTTTAAGCCAATTTGAACTAACTTCTTTCATTTTAGGATGAAAATTAAATCAATTTATAAACTTTTCTATTTTACATTACCAAATAGTAGTAACATAAGAAAGATAAGCTTAAATATGGCTATAAAGTAGGTTAAATAATAAAACCTAATCTAAAATTAAGGTTATTTACTCAAAAAAACAAATGAAACAAATAATACTCGTAAGAAAGGATTTAAAGCTTTCAAAAGGAAAGCTTGCAGCTCAATGTAGTCATGCATCTGTAGAAGCAGTTCTAAACTCAGAAAAATCTAAAGTAGACTCTTGGAGAAAACAAGGTATGAAAAAAGTTATTCTAGAAGTTGCAACTGAAAAAGATTTATTCACATTTAAAGAAAATGCAAAAAAAATGAAACTTAAGTGTGCATTAATTACAGACGCAGGAAAAACAGAAATTGAACCTGGAACTATAACTTGTTTAGCAATTGGTCCAGATGATGAAAAAGTAATTGATAAACTAACTGGACATTTAAAAATGCTATAATCTTATTCTAACTTATTAAGATACTCTTGAGCTTGAAGTTTAATTTCACTTCCAGGAGCACCATAAGGCAGATTGATAATCATTGTTAAAATCTGTTTATTCTCCTGAATCTTTGGGTTTTTCAACAAAGAAAGAGCTAAAGCAGTATCAATAAAAGAAGGAAGATCTTCAGTAATTCTTAAAAGAGTTTCATTAGGCACATCTGAGTCTTCTGCCAACAATTTTAAAAATTGATATTGATAAATCCAATCGTCTTTTGCTTTTAGCTTATTAAAAAAATCTTTAGTAAAAAGATATTCATCTTTCTCATCAAAATTATACACTTTTAATTTATTTAAATCTAAATTATCATAATCACTTATAGATATCCACCCAATTTTATCACTATTTTTTATGCCAACTGCTCGACTATAAAAACAACCAGACTCACAATCTTTAGGTTCTCCATATTTAACATCAAAAACTTTTATATCCTTTTCAGGAATATCTAATAATAAATTTATTTTCTGTAATTTCGGAAAATTAGGTTCACTGACAAAAGAGGTTATAGTTGTATCATTAGATTGAAGTGTAGTTAGTTGAATTACTTGATTAACACAACCTGTCAAAAATACAATTGATAAACTCAAAAAAATAAATAAAAATATTTTATTCATTATCCAAATTAAATTAAACAATTATTTAAATATATTCTTAAAAAATAAAGCAGGAGCGCCAAAGAATGGACTAAACAGCCTAAATTTAGCACTCCTAATCATTTCTCAACTCCGCTACCCTGAAAGCACCAGTATAAATGATTATGGCTGCTGCATTCCTGCCCTGACCAAGTTCTCAAATAAGCCGATCAAACAGGACAGAGTATCAAAGTCCTGATTAGGACCAAAGATAAACCTTTTAGCCTCTCCAATGGCTTCAGCTTCACCATAAGTCCACTTGTGATAACAACAGGGGACTAGCCTGCCAGCTTATCCTGCAATACCAATAAATTCTTTAGTTTATTTAAAACTTTCTTAGAATTTCAACTTTTTTATCAAAATAAGAAAATCCTTAGCATCAGAAATCAATTCTTCTGTAATAGATTCGAAAACTATAGAATCATCAACTTTCCCATACTCCTGCGCAAGTATATTTCGCATACCTTTTGCATCTTTTAATTTTTTAGATAAATCCAAAGAGAGAATATTTTCATAAGTAAGAATATCAAAAGCATTTTTATCATCCTCGGGAGTCTTAAAACCTTTTTCCTTAATAATTAAAAATGCCAAATCAACTATAGACTCTAGAATCTTCTCAAAATACCTTTCACATGCAGCCTTAGTTTTTTTATCTTCTAAGTAATCTTTATAAGATTTAGGCATAATCTCATCTAATTCTAAAAGATAATTTTCAATTTCATCTATTTTATCATTTATTCTCATCTTTCAAATATCACCTTAGAATAACGATTTATTGCATCTTTGAGTTTTTGGGGTAAAATATTAAATACTTGTATATCTGCCTTCTCAGAAACATTTCCAGAAATTCTTATTCTAAACTTAGTAGCTTCTTTCAAATTAATTTTGTCAAATTCAACTGCAAGGTCTATATCTGATTTAGGCGTAATCTTATTTTCAACTACAGAACCATAAAGAATTATTCTTTTTATATACTTTGCAAGGTTATCATTCAAAATAACCTCCTTAGATTCATTTATAATTTCTTTAATAGCCCCGCCTTTTTTTAATTCAAATTCATTAGATAAATGAGCCATTTTTCCAACTAAATCAAATTTCTTTCTTATATCTCTAGAAAGTCTATTTTTCTCAGATTGAGTTAGATTAATACCCCATAATTGTTTTTCAATAATCTTAAGCTCCCGCTCACCAAATATCCTTCTTATATCCGAATTGTTAGCTAAAAAATTTAATAATTTCATATAAAATAACCTAAATGAGGGTTATTATAACCTAAATAAAGGTTATATTTAAACTTTTCTATCTTATTTCCAAAGAATTAGATTTAATACTATCTCCCAAACCCTTTCCAGCAGAATATGCACTTTGCTGAAACATTCCAGAAAATATGTTTAACAAACTTGTTTTTTCAGTATAATCAATTAATCTATAAGAATTTAAATCACTTAATTTCATTGCTGCATTAATGGCTTCTTGTTTTCCACCCAATTCATCAACTAAACCTAGACTAATAGCTTCTTTACCAAACATAAAAGAACCCTCTGCAATTAATTCTACTTTAGATTTAGATAAATTTCTATTTTTAGCAACAGCATTAACAAAATCTTCTCTAACCAAATTTAATTTTTGCTGTAAAATTATTTCTTTACTAGAAGTTAATTCAGTAAAAGGATCTCCAATATCTTTATTTTCTCCAGCAACTAATCTTCTATAAGTCAAATTATAATTCTCTAATAAACTTGCAAATTCAACATAACTTCCAATTACTCCAATTGAACCTGTAACACTAAAATCATCAGCAACTATCCAGTCACTAGCACTTGCAATCCAATAAGCACCAGAAGCTCCAGATTCTCTTATCCAAGCAATAATCGGTTTATCTATAGATTCAACTTTATTTGCAATTTCTCTTGAAGCAACAACAGTTCCACCAGGAGAATTTATTTCTAGTATAATTGCTCTAACATTTGAATTTTCATTAGCTTTTTCTAATTTATCAGTTATCTTAGAAGAACTTGCACCAGAAAAAATGCCATCGCTACCAGTTGTAGTAATCTCTCCATTTAAAGGAATAATAGCTATACCATTAGAAATAATTTCTTTATCAAAGAAACTAATTAAACCCAATATAATTAAAGCTAATAATAAAACTGCAAAAACTATTACTAACACCTTTATTTTAAGTATACCTCGATGCATATATTTATAAGATAAAAACCTTATTTAAATATTTATGGTTTTAAAATGAATCTCTATAAAGAAATAATAAAACTCATACTAAACGGAAAAGAACCTGAAAAAGCAATTAATTTAGTCTCTAAAAAATTAAAACCTAAAAAATTCCCAAAAATTGTTGAAGTTTTGCTAGCTGCCTCTCCCTCAGAAAGAAAATTATTATTCAACAAACTAAAAAGTAAGCCTTCTAGAACTAGCTCAGGCGTAGCACCCATAGCTGTAATGACTTCGCCCCATAATTGCCCTCATGGAAAGTGTATTATGTGTCCCGGCGGAGTGAACTCTTACTTTGGTAATGTTCCACAATCATATACCGGTTATGAACCTGCAACTAGAAGAGCAATTAGAAATGATTATAACCCTTATTTACAAGTATTTAACAGATTAGAACAATATTTTCTACTAAATCAATACCCTGAAAAAGTAGAGCTAATTATTATGGGTGGAACTTTCTTGAGTTATTCAAAAAAATACCAAGAAAATTTTATTTCTCAATGTTACAAAGCAATGAATGATTTCAGTAAATTATCTTATAAAAAATTTATAGAATTATTTAATTTAAGCCCTGAAAAAAATCTTAATCAAGAAAATGATTTAATAATTAAAAACAAATTATTAAAAAAAATAAAATCTACAAGTTTAGAAAAAGAGAAAAGGATTAATGAAACTTCTAAAATAAGATGCGTTGCTTTAGTAATAGAAACTCGTCCAGATCAATGCTCTTTAGAACAAATTAAATTCATGAATAAACTTGGTGTAACAAGAGTTGAACTAGGTGTTCAAAGTATTTATCCAGAAGTTCTTAAAAAATTAAAACGTGGACACACCTTACAAGATTCTATAGATTCAACTGAAAGATTAAGAAATAATGGCTTTAAAATAACTTATCATATATTATTAGGCGCTCTAGGATCAAATGAAAAGAAAGATATTGAAATGTTTAAAATTTTATTTCAAGATGAAAAATTTAAACCAGATGGACTTAAAATTTACCCTTGTATGATTCTAAAAGGAACTGAATTATACAATTTATACAAGAAAAAATTATTCAAGCCATTAACAACTGAAAAAGCAATTAAAATAATCTCAGATATAAAGAAATATATTCCCGAATATTGTAGGGTTATGAGAATACAAAGAGATATTCCTAGTACAATGATTGAAGAAGGAGTTAAAAAAACAAATCTAAGGCAATATATTAAAACCAAATGTAGATGTATTAGATGTAGAGAAGTAGGACATAAAAAAATAATTAAAACTCCAAAAATAGTTTTAAAACAATTTAATTATCAAGCCTCAAATTCACAAGAGATTTTTCTATCTTACGAAGATGTAAATAACGATGCTTTAATCGGCTTCTTAAGATTAAGATTAATTAAAAATAAAGCGCACATTAGAGAACTACATATCTATGGAAATTTAACTAATTTAGGTAAAAAAGGAGACTATCAACACAAAGGTTATGGAAAGCTACTTCTAAAAAAAGCAGAAGAAATTTGTAAACAAAACAAAATCAAAGAAATTTCTATTATTTCAGGCATTGGAGTTAGAGAATACTATAAAAAGTTAGGTTACAAACTCGAAAACAATTATATGGTCAAAAAAGCATAATATTTTTATATTCTACAGTATATATTTAATTTTATGATAAAATTAGGTGATAAAATCACTTTAGAAGGTTTTGAAAACCTTGAACCGGGCAATATAACTATTTTAAAAAAGATGATAGGCAATTTTGTTAAAAAAATCTCTGAAAACCGAAATTTCTCAAATTTAACACTAAAATTAAAAGATAAGTATGAAGTACATTCAGAACTACATATAAACTCCAAAAAGCTTGAAAATAAAGCTTCTAACTCTAACTTATTTTTCTGTTTAACAGACCTATTTAAAGAAATAGAAAGTCAAATTTAATTATTTTTTAGCCTACCAAAAGTGGCTGGTGTTGATACACTCAGCTTGCTGAGGTACCTTGAACTACATTGAACGTAAGGGTTCGTCTTATAAACGGAAGGTTTTTAAAGGGTTGTTTTCTATAACCTATTTAAAATGGCACAAAGAACCGGTAGTAGAAGAAGAAAAACCAGAAATAAGCTTAGAAAGAATATAAGACAAAAAGGTAAAATAAACATAAATAACTACTTACAGGGCTTTAAAATAGGAGATAGAGTAGCATTTATAGCTGAACCTGCAGTTCAAAAAGGAATCTACGATAGAAGATTTCATGGATTAACAGGAGAGATAATCAAGAAAAGAGGAAACTGTTATGAAATCAAAGTTCATAATTTCAACAAAATTAAAACAATAATTGCACACCCTGTGCATCTAAGAAAGGCATAAAAAATGGAAACTGAACAAATAAGCGAAAGACCTTTACTTTTATCAGAAGCAAAGGAAATTATAAAAAAAATAGAAAAGCGTGACAAAGAACTAAGCTTTAGAGTAAACAAAACTAAAGAATATTTAAATTTATTTTCAAAAGAAGATTTCAAAAAACAAAAAGAAGTTTATGACAAATTAGTAAGTTTAAACATACCAAGATTAAAAGAAAGACATATCATAAAAATACTAGACATTATGCCAACTGAAATGGATGAAGTTAAAGCAATACTTTCAGGTGAAAATTTAACAATAACAAGTGAAAACTTAAAAAAAGTGATAGATATAGTGAAAGAAAATGCATCAAATTAAGAAAAATTTATACTCGATCCAAAATGATAGAAAGACAACATGCAAAAGAAGAAAGTGCCATAGTCTTGGACTTTCTACCGCACGGGTATCCGTTCGACAAGAGACCGATGCATATGAAGACACCTATAGTGCAAGCTATAGGTAAAAAACATTTTGTTCTATTAGAATTAATACCTAAAAAAGGGATATTCCTACAACCTTTAACTGATGTTTATATTGGAGAAGGTAAAAGAGAGGAGATACATCACATCTCTTGTAAATTACTATCTGATAAACTTACACAAACTGCAAAGCTTAATTTAGAAAATACTTTAAAAAAACTTGTTGAAGAATCTCAAGAAAAGTTTATAGAATTCTTTAATAAATCTGGTCCAATAAACACAAGAATGCATCAAATCGAATTACTTCCAGGTATAGGAAAAAAGCATATGTGGGAAATTATAGAACAAAGAAAAGAAGAACCTTTCAAAAATTTTGAGGATATTAAACAAAGAATAAAACTTATTCCAGATCCAGAAAAACTAATCATAAAAAGAATTCTACTTGAATTAGAAGGTTCAGATAAACACAGACTTTTTGTAGATAGTTAAAAGCATTATTTCTATTGTATAATATACTCATTGGTAATGAGTACATTTCTTAGTTTTACTCATTAGTAATGAGTAGAATATAAATTTATGAATAAAACAAAAAGGCTCATTAGCACAGATTTGTTTTATTAATAACACGAAATTACATATAAAAATGCTTAAATAATTTCTTAAATCTTAAAAGCAATATTTTTATTTTCAACAGCTATAGTTGCAATAACTTTATTGTCAACAACAACCTGTTGAGCTTGGTTATTATAGATTTTAAGGTTAGTTATTGCACCATCACTATCTTTTACATCAAAAGAATCATATTTATTGCCTATTAAAGGTATATTTCTTCCAGTTCCAACATAAGTTACAGTTGTACCCAATATTGGATCATCAAATATTATATCTCCTTTCATTCTTTTAATATAATTCTCAAAACCTAAGTTTGGATTTAATAATTGCTTTGGAACATCATATTTCTCTTCTTCTATAAGCCGTATATAATTTGAGTCTCTAAAGTCTTTAATGTCAATTATATTAACTTGCACACCATTAGGATTGTTTACTACTTCAGTAGAACTAGAATCAAATAATTTATCAAACAAATTTTTTAGTTTCTGTTCTTCAAGATATAATTTCATTGCGCAATCTTGATTTTTTAAATCCAAAACACAATAAGCTTTTGTTGCACCTATTTCACCACCAACATTACACTGTTTAAAAACATACAAACCATTAGTATAATCAGAAACTAACTTACACAATTCTTCTTTCTGAAATATAGAATCTTCATTAAAATCTACACCTGCCTTAATACAACTAGAAATACCCCGATTTAATTTATTTTCATCCAATTGGCAGTTTATTGAGATTAAACTATCTTTTTTTATTTTAATATTATCCTTATCAGTTATAATAACTTTTTCTACACCATTATCATTAACAGAGATAGAAATAGCGCTTATCGCGGGTTGTACTTTTAATTCATCAGCAGCAACACAAAATTGTGCAAAAAGAAATATTACTAAAACAAAAATTAATTTATTTAAATTCATTTTTTACACTTCCTTCTATTTGTATAAACATAATATCCAGTTATAATTCCAATTGTAACCAATATATTCCATAAACTAAATACACTTACAACCCTTGCTCTATTTGTAGCTGATTGTTTAGAACATGCAGGATTTTGTTTCTCAGTTGCACAACTAATAACAGTACCTGTACCATCATCAACACCTATAATTGAATTAGTCGGATTAAAGGGTTGATCATTACATCTTCTTGTAGTAGGACCTGAATCAGGACAGCAAAAGTTTCCACTGGATCCAGTTGTCAAAGGAATTCCATTACAAAAACCTTTACATACTGCCCAACCCCCGGTAGTACATTCATTTGGTGTTATTCTACTTACTTTACCAGTAGGGTCAATATTAATCTTTGGACCACCAATAGTTTTACAACTTGCATCTTCAGGCGTAATGCTACAAAGATTATTTACTATCTTTATATTTTCAGTAGCACAATCTGCTTCGATTTTATCATCACTATCTTTATCGCCATCACCATCAAAATCATAAGAAGAGATAGTAATTGTTGAAGTACCACAAGTAAAAGTATCTAAAATATCCCCATTTGAATCTTTAATAATTATTTTATCTAAAGTATGTGAAGAAGTATAAACTATTTCAATTATCTTTCCTCCAGGTGTCAAAAACATTCTTATATTCTCATTACCTTCTATAACCACATGTAAATAAGGTAAATCATCCATTCGCGTAAATATTAAACCATTAAATTTAATTCTTAAATCTTTAGAAACTAAAACCTCTCCATTATCAATTAAAACAACTTCATCTATATATCCCAAAGTATTATCTGAATAAGTAATCCTTATTGTTATTCCAAATAAATTAAATAATTTTATTCTATCTGTAGGTATAGCGGATTTACATTCTTTTTCATCAGGCTTTCCATCACAATCATCATCTTTACCATTATTACAAATTTCTCCGCCTATAGGTATTGCAGGATCCTTATCCCTATTATCACTAGCACTACAATCTTTATCTGCACAGAAATTATCATTATCTAAGTCTACACAAGTAACCTCATCATTATTAACACATTTATGTGTATTTGCATCACATTTAAAATTGCCAAGATAAACACATTGAACACTGCTTGTACATTCATCTACACAATTCATTGATTCAGAAGCAGGTTTATCTTTCTTCATTGATTCAGAAGCAGGTTTATCTTTCCCACAATTTTTAGTATCAGTAGTATAGGTTCTTATTTTTTTGTGAGTAGTTGGATCGCAATCAGAATCTATATATTGCCAGTTAGTCGTGCATCCTTCCGGTGGAGTAACAATACCGCTAGTAACACAAACTCCATCAGTACATACAGGTTTTGAAGAATCTTTACAATCCGAAGGAGCAGTACATTCAACAATATTAATATCTTGATATTGAGCACCATTACTATCTATAATTTCAATTTCTTGATATTGGGCACCTGATGAACTATCTAAAACTTCTACTTCTTGATATTGAGCACCAGAGGAACTATCTAAAACCTCTACTTCTTGATATGAAACGCCTGATTCAGCAATTACACTTACAGAAGTAATTATAATTAATAGAGAAAATAAGAAAATTAAAAATATATCTAATTCACCTCTTTTTTTCATCAGTCATTTCACCTTTTTTTATAATAATCTTTAAAAATAAAAAATCAATGCCTAAGCAGGGCATTGTTCATAACAGTAAATTCTCTTTTTTCCAATTGTAGTTCCTGCACCACATTTCCATTTTCCAGAATTTGCAGAGGTTTCACTACAACCCGCAATTTTAGTTCCAGTATTATCTGCAATAAATACTTGTTTACAAGTGTTTTGCACATTAGATTCAAATTCGCAACTTATTTCCAAATCAGTACCCTTTACAACTTGAGTTTTAGAAACT